>DATLZA010000165.1 GCA_035574235.1 Planctomycetota bacterium
CGCGCCCGCGAAGCCACGGGGAACATCGCCCCCGGAAGGCTCCTCATCGCTTCGAGGGCCGCCCCTTCCGCGCGGGTCCCCGCAGGAAAGGCCGTCCGGCCGCGAACCTCGCGGGCCAGGAAATCCGAGTCGCGCAGATCCGCGCCGGCGACCCGCGCGACCCCGAGCGCCGCGGCGGCTTCGTCGGGCTTCTCCCGCGGCTCGGTCACATGGACGCTCGGGATCGCCAGCTCCTGAAGGAGGCGCGCCTGGGTTCCCGACACGACGTCCCCCGGCGCGTGCAGTTCGATGCCCGAGACGTCGAAGACGTAGGTTTGCAGAACGACCGATCCGAGGCGGGCGATTTCGCCGCCCCAGGACTCCGCGTCGATCTCTCTCATCCCCGGTCTCGCTGCGCCCGAACATTATAACCGCTGATCCCCGGAACCCCTTATGGATAGAGAAGCACCTTTCCTACCGGGCGGTCCGAGGCGGCGCGCGTCTCGAACGCGCGCTCGTAGTCCTCGAGGGCAAACCGGTGTGTGATGAGCGGCGCCGGATCGAGCTTTCCGCGCTCCATCAGGCGCTGCATCAGTTCCCACGTGCGGAACATATGCCGGCCCACGATTCCCAGGATGCGACGGCCCGTGAGAATGACGTCGTTGGCGAGGTTCAGCTCCAGCGGCCCCGGAGGGATGCCGAACGCGACGAACGTCCCGCCTTTGCGCAGCGACCGGAGGGCCGTCACGATGGCCTGCGGGTTCCCGGACATGTCGATGGCGATGTCGAGTCCCGCCCCGTCTCCGTGGGACTCCAGGCGCGCCATGAGATCGGGATTGGCTCCGTCGAGAAGCTCGTCCGCCCCCATCCGGCGCGCCAGCTCCAGGTGATGGGGGTTGACGTCGATCGCCAGGACCTTCACCGCTCCCAGAGCCTTGGCGGCGGCCACGGTGAAAAGCCCCGCCGGACCGCAGCCGAACACCGCGACCGTCTGCCCGGCCACCTGGGCCTCCGAGGCGGCGTAGACGGCGTTCCCGAGCGGTTCCAGGAGCGCCGCGACGTCGGCCGTCATGCCGGGCGGATTCTTCCAGGCGCACACGGCGGGAACGGCCAGGTACTCCGCGAAGCCGCCCGGGCGGTGCACTCCGACGATCTTCAGGTTGTCGCAGATGTGCCGCAGGTCGTGGCGGCACTGGTAGCACTTGCCGCAGGGGATGTGGCTCTCCACGGAGACGAGATCGCCGACCGCGATCCCTTCGACGCGGGGGCCGGTCTCGACGACTTCTCCGGCGATCTCGTGGCCGAAGACGAGCGGCGGGCGGATCACCGATTGAGCCCAGCGATCCCAGCGATAGATGTGCAGGTCCGTGCCGCAGATCGAAGCGGCCCGCACGCGCAGAAGAACCTCGTCGGACCCGCACCGCGGCGGCTCCACCCGCTCCAGAGACGCCCCCGGCGCGGGCTCCTTCTTCACGACGGCGCGCATCAGGCTCATGAGGCGGCCAGCCCGCGAAGAAGCCCCAGGTTGACGGCGTCCATGTCTCCCTCCTTGGGCGTCTCGATGACCTTGGGAACGTCTCGAAAGCGGGGGTCGCGCATGAGGCGCCGGAACGGCTCCAGCCCGATCCGCCCGCGCCCGATATGCTCGTGCCGATCGACCCGGCATCCCAGGCCCTTCTTCGAATCGTTCAGATGAAAGGCCTCGAGGCGGCGAATCCCCACCGCGCGGTCGAAAGCGCCCAGGGTGTCCTCGAAGCCCTGAGGCGTGGACAGATCGTAGCCGGCGGCGAAGACGTGGCAGGTGTCGAAGCAGAACCCCACGCGCTCCGGCTCCGGCACGCGATCCAGAATCGCCCCGAGGTGCTCGAACCTCCAGCCCAGACATCGCCCCTGCCCCGCGTTGGTTTCGAGAAGCACCCGCACCCCGAAGCCGCGCGTCCGGCGCAGCGCCGTTCCGAGCCCCCGGGCCATGCGGCGGATCCCTTCGGCCTCGGAAGCCTCTCCGGGAGAGCCGGGGTGGGTCACCAGAAACGCCAATCCCAGCGCTTCGCACCGCTCCAGCTCCTCCACGAAGGCGCGAACCGACTTCTCCCACAGCGCCTCGGCGGGAGAGGCCAGGTTGATGAGGTAGGTGTCGTGCGCGAACGCCGTGCGGATGCCGCAGGCCGCCCGGGCCCTCCGGAACGCCGCGATCTCCTCCTCGGGGAGCGGGCGGGCCCGCCACTGGCGCTCGTTTTTCACGAAGATCTGAATGACGTCGCAGCCCGCGTCGCGTCCCCGCTCGCAGGCGCGCGCCAGCCCCCCGGCGATCGACATGTGGGCGCCTAGATTCATCGAGGCGCCGGAATTATAGGTCGGGGGGAGGCTCGAATCCAGAAGACCCTCAGGGGACCGCGGGGCGCGCGGCCGGGGCGCCCTGCCGGGCCCGCTCCATCTCGACGAACGCCCGCACGCAGTCGGGATCGAACTGCGTCCCGGCCGCCTTCTCGATTTCCCGGAGCGCCTCCTCGTGGCTGAGGGCTTTGCGATACACGCGATCGTAGACCATGGAATCCCAGGCGTCGGCCACGGCGATGATCCGGGCGCCCAGGGGAATCTGGTTTCCCCGAAGGCCGTCGGGATATCCCTGTCCGTCCCACCGCTCATGTTCGTGCTTGACGATCTCCACGATGGGCCGCAGTTCGTCGATCGGCGAGAGGATCTGCTCCGCCACGAGAGGGTGGAGCTTGATGTGCTCGTATTCGCTTTCGGTGAGGCGGCCCTGTTTGTTGAGAACCTCGTCGCGGATTCCGATCTTGCCGATGTCATGGAAGAGCGCCCCGAGCTCGATCTGGCGGATCTGCTCGCGCGGAAGGCCCATGGCGCGGGCGATCTCGACGGACTTCTCGGCCACGCGGCGCGAGTGCCCCTCCGTGTAGGGACTCTTGGCCTGGAGCGCCTTCTCGAGCGCGCGGATGGTGTTGACGAACTGCGTGCGCATCCGCTCGCGGTTCTGGAGCACCTCCTCCGTGCGGGTCGTGATCCGCTCCTCGAGGGCCACCGTGTACGCCCGCTCCTCCAGGCGCCGGGAATGCTTTTCGAGCGCCACCCTCAGGCGGAAGCTGGCCTTGCGCAGGTCCAGCGGACGCGTGATGAAGTCGTACGCTCCCAGGCGGGCGGCCTCCACGGCCAGAAGCTCGTCCTCGTCGCCGATGATGAGGAGGAAGCCCAGCGCCGGGTTGACCTTGAGGAGGCGGCGCACATGTTCCAGGGGGGGCTTGAGGAGCGAATCGACCACCAGGAGTTCCGCCGAGGCCGATCGGGCCGCGGTCCCGGCTTCCTCGGGGGTCGCCGCGCAGATCAGGCGCAGCCGGTCGAGAACCAGGCCGCGCGCGAAGCTCTCCCGCGTCGCCGCATCCGGCGAAAGGAGGATCAGATCGCCCCGATTGTCCTGCCCCGACCCCATTCCCGACTTCTTATTGTATAGCCCACACCGGGAAGGTCGAAGGCGGAAAATGCGCGCGGAGGCGCCTATTCCGTCTGTATTTCGAAGCCGAGGTCGCGGATCATCCGCAGATCTTCGGAGTCGGAATTGCCGCCCGTCGTCAGGTAGCCGTTGGTGAAAATGGAATTGCAGGGGTAAAGCACGAGCGCCTGCAGCGCCCGCAGGTTCACCTCCCGTCCTCCGGCGCAGCGAATGTCGCGCGAAGGATTGACGAAGCGGACCATCGAGAGGACCTTCAGGCAATACTTGGGGTCCTGAAGCGGGCGGTCGCCCATCGGGGTGCCCGGCCGGGGATTCAGGAAATTGATCGGGATCGAGCTTACCCCCAGACGCCTCAGCTCGAACGCCAGATCCACGACATCCTCGTCCGACTCGCCCATTCCGACGATGCCGCCGCAGCAGGACTCCATCCCGGCCTCCTGGACATACTGGACGGTCCGGACGCGGTCCTCGTAGGTATGGGTGGTGCAGATCTTGGGGAAATGCCGCGCGCTCGTCTCGAGGTTGTGATTGAACCGGTCCACCCCCGCCTCTTTCAGGCGGCGCGCCTGGTCCGGCCGGAGGATCCCGAGCGAGGTGCAGATCCGGATGCCCACCGTGCTCTTGATTTCGCGGACCGCGTCGCAGATGACGTCGAGCTGGCGGTCGCTGGGACCGCGGGTCGACGTCACAATGCAGTACTTCCACGCCCCGGCGGCCTTCGCGCGGCGCGCGCCCTCGACCATCTCCTCGCGGGTCTCGAGGCGGTAACGCTCGATGTCGCCCGTCGCGATGCGGGACTGCGAGCAGAAACCGCAGTCCTCCGGGCACATCCCGCTCATCGCGTTTTCGAGAACGTGGATCTTGACGCGGTTGCCGTGGAAGTGCCGCCGAACGCGGTAGGCGGCGTGAAGGACGGGCAGGAGTTCCTCGTCCGGAGCGCGCACGACCGCGAGAGCCTCTTCGCGGGAAGGCGCCTTCCCCGCGATCGACCGTTCCGCCAGAGCGTTCCAATCAGTCATGCAGATGCCTCGTCAGCGCGTCGGCGACCCGGGGTTCCAGGGCGGACCACTCGACGCCGGGATCCTTCGTGATCGAGATGAAATCGTTCAGGCAAAAAACGCTCCGCACGCCCGGAATTTCCAGAAGCGCGCGGGCGAGCGGCTGGCCTTCGGCCTGGGCGGCGGACGAAAAGCTCAGGGGGCTCGGAAACATCGCCCGTCCGAGTCCCACGCGGACGGCGTTCGGATTGGGCGTGGGGCCGATCCGAAACGGCACGCTACCCATAGAACGGAAGCCCTTCCTCCCTGACGTCCCGGCCGGCCCGGGAGGCACGCAGGTTGTCCACATAGACCTTGAAATCCGGCCCGGTGATATAAGCATCCGGAAGGCTCCGGCGCAAGACGGAAAGGTAGGCGGAAAGGTCCGGGATCGGCTTTCCCTCCACGTCGCAGGTCTCGAACGCGTGGACGCCGCGGCGCCGGAAGAAGCGCGGACTCGGGCGGTAAAAGAGCTTCTCCCGGGAACACCCCTTCCAGGCTTCGCCGGTCGCCCGGATCCGCGCCGCCAGCGCGGGCGCCTCGAGCCGGTCGATCGACGGATCGAACACCCGCAGCACCTCGTAATTGAGGGCGTCGATCACCTCCGTCTGAAGCTCCTCGTAATACTGCGCCTGGGCTTCCCCGTTGAGGCGGTCCTTGAAGCCCAGCTCGACGACGGTCTTCCCGCCCCGCTCGTCTCCGAACATCTCCAGGCCGCGGGGAATCCATTTGTTGAGGTGCTTCTGGATCATCTCGGTGGAAACGTTGCCCTCGTCTCTTGCGGCTTCCGCGGCCCAATGCCGGAGCGGATGAATGCCGGTCGAGATATGGAACGCCTCCTCGTAGAGCATGGGGCCCATCGAGCGCGCCATGGGGGCGTAGGAGAAGGCCCGCTGCATCTCGAGCTGGTACTTCCCCACGCGGTCGATCACCGCCGCGAAGACGACGTTGTCCACGAACGAATCGAAGAACAGGTTGAAGGCGTCCAGGACGTGCTCGCCCGTCCGCATCGCCAGAAGCTGCTCCACCGTCTCGCCGGCGACGTCCTTGCCCACCTTGGTCCAGTCGTCGGAGGCCAGCACGTAGAGCATCTGATAAGCATGCCGGAATTCCTCCGCCATGACGCGCATGACGTTGAACTGGACCCGGGGATCCTGCGCCTTGGCGAGGGATTCGCGATGCTGCTGGATCGACCCGAGCTCCGTCGAGCACTGGGCCTTGATGATCCGCGCCGTCTGCAGGATCATCTCGTCGTCGAGCTCCGCCGCGCGTTCGAAGCGCGGGCGGCCCCGAAAGCGGCCGACCTCGACCACGGGACTCGGAAGCGGTCCGAGCTTGGCCACGAGCCGGAAGGGGGGCTGGGAGGGATAGAACTCCGACCACCGGCGCAACAAGTACTCGTATTCGTCGGGGAACGTCCGGCGCTGCCAGTCGAGGATGCGGCGGTGCAGAGGTTCGGGAAGCGTGCGGATTTCGAACTCGTCTTCGGAGATCCAGCCCCGGGACGGCATCGCTAGGGCCTCACTCTCCGCCACCCCCGCCGCCTTCGGCGGGGAAAGGCTTCCGGGTGGAGGATTTCGGCCAGAATCTCCAGCCCGTCCACCAGCCGCGGTCCCGCCCCGTTGAAGTACGACGGTCCGTCCACGAGATACACCTCGCCGGCCCGGACCGCCGGGAGGCGGCCCCACTCCGGCCGCGCCCGCAGGACGGGCAGCTCCCTCTCCGCCCGTTTCATTGTAAACCCGCACGGCATGAGGATCAACGCCTCCGGGGCGAAGGCCTCGATCTCCGACCACTCCACCCGGCGCGAGTCCCTCTTTTCGAGCGCCAGACCGTCCCGGCCGCCCGCCATCTCCACCATCTCCGGAACCCAGTGGCCGCTCGTGAAGGGCGGATCGAACCACTCCATGCAGAAAACCCGCCGACGCGGAAGGCCCCGCGCCCTCCGCCGGACGCGCGCGATCCGGTCGCGGAGCCGCCGCTCGAGCGGACGGGAATCGAGCCCGAGCGCGCGCCCCAGTTCGCGCAGGTCGCGGAACATGCCCTCGAAATCGTGCGCATGGAGGGCGAGCACCCGCGGGCGCGCGTTCAGCCGGTCGAGCACCTGCTCGACGTCCCGGGGGGCCGTCGCTCAGACGTCGCAGAGGTTCTGCGTGAGAAGGAGATCCGGCCGGAGCTTCCTCACCCGCTCCGCTTCGATCCGATAGAGGCTTTCCCCCGAGCGCGCGGCCTGCCGAACGAGACGGTCGATTTCGGCGCTGGAAAGCCGCTCCGGATCCACGATGCTCCGCGACACGACCGGCTTGCGCCGGGCGGCCGGCGGATAGGTGCATTCGTGAGAGACGCCCACGAGACACCGACCGGCCCCGAGGGCATAGACCATTTCCGTCGCCGTGGGCTGAAGCGAAACGATCCGCACGCCGCGATTGTAATCGAGCGCGTCCGCGGCGTGAAGCCTCCCTATTGCCCCCGGAACGAGGGAGGCCGTTTCTCGACGTAGGCCCCCAGACCCTCGCGGGCGTCGTAACTTTCGAAGAGCTGCTGCTGAAGCTCCCGTTCGAGCGCCAGCCCGTCGGCGAAATCCACCTCCGCGCCGCTCTGGACCGCGCGCTTGATGAGGCCGACCGCCTTGGCCGCCTTGTGCGGCGGACAGAAGCCCCGGACGTACTCGTACACGCGCCCGAGGAAGGCCGCACGGTCCGGCGCCTCGTAAACGAAGTTCAGGATTCCCCGCTGGAGCGCCTCGTCGAATTCGAACAGGCGGCCGCTGGCCATCATTTCGATCGCGGCGGATTTTCCCACGACGCGCGCCAGGCGCTGGGTGCCGCCGGTGCCGGGCAGGACCCCCAGGTTCACTTCCGGAAGCCCGATCTTGCCGGCCCCCTTCCGCGCGATCCTCAGGTCCGCCGCCAGCGCGATTTCCAGTCCCCCGCCCACGCAGGTGCCGTTGATCGCCGCGACGACGAGCTTCGGGGTCTGCTCCAGACGGTTGAGCGTCTCGTTCGCATGGAGGCAGAAGAAATACTTGAAGCGCGGCGTGACGGACTGGAGCATCCGGATGTCCGCCCCGGCGGAGAAAAACCGCTCTCCCGCCCCCGTCAGAACAATGGCGTGCACCGCGTCGTCGAACCGGGCCTTGAGAATCGCCTCGTCGAGCTCCCGCATGAGCTCGTGCGTGTAACAGTTGGCCGGGGGGTTGTTGAGGGTGAGGGTGGCGATCGGGCCGTCGGACGAATACTCGACGAGCGGCATGGCGATCCCTTTCAGAAGACGGTTTGATTGTAGGAACGCCCGCTCGGAACCGTCAAGGCGGGCTCGTTTCCGGGCCCCCTCTCTTTTGCAGGCCGCTCCGCCGTTATTCCTCCGACCGCGGGCGGCGGGCGGACAGGGTCGCCTTCGCGCGCAGCCGGCGCCCCTCGCGCTCGAATTCGACCTCGATCTCCTGCCCCGGGCGGCGCGAGAAGAGAAGCTGCGAGTACGCCCGGACGTCCGGCACGTCCCGGCCGTCGAGCGCCACGATGACGTCCCCTTCCCGCAATCCCGCCTTCTCCGCGGGGCTCCCCGCGGAGACGCCCGACAGGCGCACCCCCTTGCCCTCGAAGCCGTAGTCGGGAACCGACCCGAAATAAGGCGTCGCCCCCGAGGGCGCCGGGCCGCCCGCCGCCGAGGGCGAAGCGACCTTCCGGAACGCCATCCGCTCCGGAGCGTCCGCGATCCTCCGGACCAGGCCTTCGACGAGATCCGCGACGCGCGCGAGGCCGTCGTAATTCACCCGATCGGCCGTGTCGGTGGGCTTGTGATAGTCCGCGTGCGCCCCGGTGAAGAGATGAACGGCCGGCACGCCCTTGAGATAGAACGAGGTGTGGTCGCTCGGCCCCACGGGGTCCTGGTTAAAAGCCACCGGCACCGGACTCGCCGCCAGGTATTCGCGGAAGCGGTCCCCGCTGTCGGCGCCGAACACGATCAGCCGGTCCCGCAGCCGCCCCACCATATCCAGGTTCACCATGGCTACGGTCTTCTCGATCGGGACGATCGGATGATGCACGTAGTGGCGCGATCCGTGAAGACCGGTTTCCTCTCCGCTGAAGCAGGCGAAAATCACCGTGCGCGCCGGAGGCCGCCGCGCCAGACGCGCCGCCGCCTCCAGAACCACGGCCGTGCCGCTCGCGTTGTCGTCCGCCCCGACGTAGATCCGCTCTCCGTCCTTCCCGAGATGGTCGTAATGGGCTCCCAGGACGACCGCCTCGTCCGAGCGTCCCCTCAGAACGCCGGTCACGTTCCGCCCGCGCCCACCGTGGCCGGGAAACTCCTGAACATGGACCTCAAGCCCCAGACGCCGCATTTCGCCCGCCAGATACTCCGCCGCGCGCCGCTCGCCCTCGGTCCCGGCGGCCCGGCCCTCGAATTCCGGCGACGCCAGAACCCGCACATGCCGCTCGAGAGCCGAAGGCGCCGCTGCGCAACCGGCGGCGACCAGAACGCCCAGGACGCGAAGGAGCTTCATCCGGACCTCAGCGTTTCTCGACCGGAACCGTCGTCACCTCCCCCGTCCGGGCGTCGTACCGACGGATGGCGTGGTTGTTCTGATCGGCGACGTAAAGCAGGTCGTTGACCGCCCAGAGCCCGCTCGGTTCGTAGAACCGCGGGTTCTTGCCGTCTTCCCGCCCCCGCTTCCCGTCCCCCAGGAACGTCCGCACCTCCCGCGTCTCGGGGTCGCACACCTTGATCTTGTGGTTGTAGGCGTCCGCCACGTAGAGCTTGCCGTTCCAGGCGTGAACGGCCAGAACGTGCTGCATCCGGACTTCGGGGCCCTTCCCGTCGCGGTCGCCGAAGTCGAAAAGCCCGGTGCCCACGATCGTGCGCACCCCGCCGGCCGGATCGAGGTCCACTTCGCGGATTCCGCTCACCTCGGAATCGGCCACGTAGAGTTTTCCGTTCAGGATCGTCAGGCCGCTCGGCTGGTTGAAGGCCGCCGTCCGGTGATCGCCGTCGCGGAGCTGCTCCCGGCCGCTTCCGCTGAAGCGCCCGATCTTCCCCTCCGCCAGATCCATCGCCCAGATCTGATGATTTCCGGCCATCGCGATGAAAAGGCGGTCGCCGTCGAGCGCGAAATCCCACGGCGAGTTGAGCGGCGTCTGGAGGGCCTCCCCGAAGCCGCGCGGGTTGTACCGCTGCTCGCCCGTCCCGGCGATCGTCCGGACGCGCCGCGACTCGAGATCCACCTCCCGGATCCGATGATTCTCGGTATCGGCCACGAAGAGCGTGCGGCCCCTCAGAAGCAGGCCGTGGGGCTGATGGAAACGCGCGGTCCGGAAATCCCCGTCCTTCCATCCTTCGTCCGGACCTCCGATGACGTCGTGGACTTTGCCCGTCGGATCCGCGATGACGATCCGGTTATGGCGGGTGTCGCTGATGTAGAGCCGGTCGGGCGTCGCCACAAGCTTGGCGGGGAAGAACAGGGGCCCCGCGGCGAGTTTCGATTTCTCCAGCACGAACGTCCGCGGCGTCCGGTCGATCTTTCCCTCGAATTTCCGGATCAGCCCGTCGATCGCATGGGCCAGGACGTCGTAGTTCCCCTCCCCCGAGGCGTGTCCCACGATGTTCCCTTCCGGATCGATGAGGACGAAATGGGGCCACCCCTGCGCCCCGTAGGCGCGGAAGATCTTGAAGTCCGCGTCGTTGACGACCGGATGCTCAAGATCGTGCCGCAGGATCGCCTGGCGGATGTTCTCCGTGTCCTTCTCGTTGGTGAACTTGGCCGAATGGACGCTGATGACCACCAGCTCCTTCGCGTATTTCCGTTCCAGCCGCTTGATCTCCGGAAATACGTGGTGGCAGTTGATTCAGCAGTACGTCCAGAACTCCAGAAGAACGATCTTTCCCCGAAGCTCCGCCAGCGTTAGGGGCCGGTCGGTGTTGAGCCAGCCCACGCCGCCTTCCAGCTCAGGGGCCCGGATCTTGCGCTCCTCCTGCACGGCTCCCTCCGCCAGCGGCCCGAAAAAGGCGGCAAGGACTCCCAGGATCAGGGCCTTCCCCATGCGGTCCACCTCCGCATTATATACGCCCGCCCGTGGACGCGGGCCGGGGATTCTTCCTATACTTGCGCCATGGCCGACCTCCTCGGTCCGCTCCTGCGGGAGGAACTCGACCGCCTCCGGCGCGACGGGCTGTACAAGGAAGAGCGCGCGCTTCTCGGACCCCAGGGGCCCGTCGTGCGCACGGAACGGGGCGAGGTCCTCAACTTCTGCGCCAATAACTACCTCGGGCTGTCTTCCCACCCCGAGATCCTGCGCGCCGCGCGCGAAGCGCTGGAACGCTGGGGATACGGGCTCTCCTCCGTCCGCTTCATCTGCGGCACCCAGGACCTCCACCGGACGCTCGAACGGAAAATCGCCTCCTTCTTCGGCGCCGACGACGCCATCCTTTACACGAGCTGCTTCGACGCCAACGGAGGGCTTTTCGAGACGCTCGTGGGCGAGGAGGACGCGGTCCTTTCCGACGCCCTCAACCACGCCTCCATCATCGACGGCATCCGGCTCTGCAAGGCGGAACGGGTCCGCTACGCCCACCGGGATCTCAAGGATCTCGAAGAGGGACTGCGCCGGACCCAGAGCCGGCGCCTGCGTCTGATCGCCACCGACGGCGTCTTCTCCATGGACGGCGATTACGCACCCCTGGCCGAGATCTGCGAGCTGGCGGATCGCTACCGGGCGCTCGTCATGGTGGACGACTCCCATGCCACGGGCTTTGTGGGCCGCACCGGCCGGGGAACGCCCGAGCGGTTCGGCGTCCAGGGGCGCGTGGACATTCTCACCTCCACGCTCGGAAAGGCTCTGGGAGGCGCGGCCGGCGGCTTCACCACCGGCCGGGGAGCGGTCGTGGAGATGCTCCGGCAGCGATCCCGCCCGTACCTCTTTTCGAACTCCCTCCCGCCGGTCATTTGCGGGGCGGCTCTCCGGGCGTTCGACCTGCTTTCGGAAACGACCGCTCTGCGCGACCGCCTGGAAGACAACACCCGCTATTTCCGCGCCGAAATGACCCGGCGCGGCTTCGAGATCCGGCCGGGGGACCACCCCATCTGCCCGATCATGCTCTACGACGAGAAGCTCGCCCATGAGTTCGCCCGGCGGATGCTGGCGGAGGGGATTTACGTCGTGGGGTTCAGCTATCCGGTCGTTCCGCGCGGCCAGGCCCGCATCCGGGTGCAGATCAGCGCCGCGCACGAGCGCGCTCATCTCGACCGCGCCCTCGAGGCGTTCGAAAAGGTCGGGCGCGCCCTCGGCGTCCTCAAGGCTCCAGCCGGATAAGCGGCGGCGAGCCGCGATCCTCGTCGAGGTGATAGTCGTGCACGCCTCGAATGAAGGGACCGATCTCGAGCCCCATGAATCGCCGCCGCCCCACCGAGGCCAGTCGGGCCACCGCTTCCCGCGCCAGCCGCCGGGCTCCCTCGAGGGCGCCGGCGTGGCGCTTCAGGTTGGCCGCCGCCGTCTGGATGAGTCCCTGGTAAAATTGCGCCTCCGGCCCCTTCCGGCCCGCCTGGTGCCAGAGCCCTTCGAGCGCCTCGTGACACTCCCACCAGTACGCGAAATTGTAGAGATCCACGCCGTAGAGATATGTCTCGTTCTCCCGCCAGCGCTCGGGCGGAACAAAGGGCGGCGGGACTTCCGGAGTCCCGTAGGCATGCCCGCGCGGGTCCCGCCGCGGATGCGGATGGAGCCCCGCCACGAACCGGTACGGCGGAAAGGGCCGCGTGCTGTAGCGCGGCCAGGACGGATCCGGCGGCGCAGGCTCGACAAGCGTCACGCGCGCATGATACAATCCCCGCTCGGATCATGACGGAAGTTCTCACCGTCGAGCAGCCCTGCCGCCTGGAACTGGAATGCCTCCCCGACGTCCACGTCCCCGGCCCCTCGTCTCTCGAGCTGGCGCGGTACCTTTTCTCCGTGAAGGGGAAGACCGTCCTCGACCTCGGCTGCGGCACGGGTCTTTTCGCGCTCGTGGCGGCCCGGCTGGGCGCCCGCGAGGTCTGGGCCACCGACCTCTCCTCCGCCGCCGTCGAGGCGACCCGGCGCAACGCCGCCCGCAACGGCCTGGAGATTCACGTCAAGCAGGGGGACCTTTTCGAGCCCGTCCGGGGCCGTCGCTTCGACGTCATCGTCACCAACCCGCCTCAGACGCCGGCGCCGCCGGAGGCCCAGGGACCCAAGTTCGGCGGCGAGGACGGCCTGCGCTACTTCCGCACGATCCTCCGCGAGGCGCCGCGGTACCTCGACGACGGCGGCCAGCTTCTCACCTTTCTCCTCTCTCTGGCCGACACCGCCACCTTCGAGCGTCTGCTCGCGGAAAACTTCCGCTACCGGCCGCTCCCCAAATCCCGGCGCGAATTCAGCCGCGAGGAATACGACGGGTATTGGCCCGGCCTCTTCGAGTTCCTTCTGGAGCGCCGCCGGCGGGGGCGGGCGGAATTCGAGGAAGAGAACGGGCGCTTCTTCTGCTGGGTCCGTTACTACATGGCGATGAAAAAATGAGGCGCCTGGTCGTCAACGCGGACGACCTGGGCGCGGGCGAAGCGCGCGATCGCGGGATCCTCGAGTCCCACCGGCACGGCGTCGTCACCTCCGCCTCGGTCCTGGCCCAGGGCCCTTCGTGGCGCGGCGCCCTGCGGCTTCTGCGCGAACATCCGTCGCTCGATCCCGGCGTCCACATCAACCTCAGCGAAGGGCGCCCCCTGTCGCCGCGCGCCCGGACGCTCGTCGATCCCAGGACGGGTCTCTTCTGGGGCAAGCGCGAAGCCCGCCGCCGGGCGCTCGAGGGTCTCTTCGATCCCGAGGAAGTCGAACGCGAGGCCGCCGCGCAGATCGACCGGCTTCGGGACGAGGGAATCGCGCCCAGCCACGTGGACGGCCACCAGCACCTCCATGTGTACGGCTGCGTCGCGGCTCCCGTGGCGCGGGCCGCGGCCGGCCGTGGCGTTCGCCGATATCGTCTCCCCTTGGACCTTCCCCCTCCGTCGATGCCCGTGAACGCCGGCCGAGGAGACGACCTCGAGGAGTATCGCCTCCAGGCGCTCCGCGCCCGCGAGATCTTCGCCCGGGAGGGCCTGCGTTCCACCGACGCCTTCGCCGGCGCCGCCCTGTCCGGCCACCTCTCGTTCGAAACCCTGGCGGCGGTCCTCCGGGGTCTGCCCGAAGGAACCACCGAACTCATGGTTCACCCGGGCTATGCCGAGGCGCCCCACGGCTTCTCGGGCCCTGCCCGCGACGCCGAACGCCGGCTCCTGACGGACCCCGCCGTGCGGGTGCTTCTGTCCCTCTTAGGCATCCGTCTTGTCCGGTGGGCCGACCTGTGAAGATCCTGGCCTTGTCGCCCTTCCCGCCCAACACCGTCAGCGGAAACGTCGCCACGCTCAAGCGTCTGCAGGAAGGGCTCCGCGATCGCGGACACGACATGGAGATTCTCGACGTCTCCGGTCCCGCGGCGGCGGAACGCGTCTCCGCGGCCTTGGGGTCCGTCCGCCCCGACGTCGTCCATCTCTACCATGCCTACAAGGCCGGCCGGTTCGCGGCGCTTCTCGAGAGACGACCGACCGTCCTGACCGTCTCCGGAACCGATCTCAACGATTACGTCGCCGACCCCGAACGGGCGCGCGTGATCGGCGAGGCCCTCCGGCGGGTCCCGGTCCTCCTCACCTATAATTCGTCGCTGGCCGAACGCGTAACCCGCTTCTTCCCGGACGCGGCCGGCCGGCTGCGCGTGATCCCCAAGGGCGTCCGGCTCGGAAACGATCCCTTCGACCTCCGCGGAGCCGCGGAAATCCCCCAGGGCTCCTTTCTTTTCGTCCAGGCCGGCGGCATCCGGCCGGTCAAGGACAACCTGGCGGCGCTGGACGGCCTGGCTCCGCTCAAGAGCCACGCCGCGCTCGTTTTCGCGGGTCCGATTCTCGACGCCGACTACGGCCGGACGTTCGCGGCCCGCCTGGCCGCCGAGCCCTGGGCGCGCCATGTGCCTTTCGTGCCTCCCTCCGCCATGGCCGCCGTCTACCGCCAGGCCGACGCCGTCCTCAACACCTCCCGGTCGGAAGGGCTCTCCAACGCGCTCATCGAAGCGATGGCCTGCGGTCGCCCCGTCCTGGCCGCGGACATTCCGGGGAACCGTGACCTCATCCGCCCGGAGGTCACCGGCCTGCTTTACTCGGGCCCGGAGGATCTCCGCCGCCAGGCACGCCGCCTCGTCGAGGACGCCGATCTCCGCCGCCGCCTCGGCGCCGCCGCGCAGGAATTCGCCCGGCGTGAATTCTCCACGGAGCGCGAAGTCGGCGCGCTTCTTTCGGCCTATGAGGCGGCGAGGAGCTTGAACTCGGAGGCGGAGGGCCCGTAAACTGCTTATATGACCGCAATCGCCGCCCGGCGGCTGTTTTCCGTCGAAGAGTATCATCGCATGGCCGAGGCCGGGATCTTCACGCCGCACGACCGCGTCGAACTGCTCGAGGGGGAAATCGTCCAAATGTCGCCTATCGGCAAGAGCCACGCCGTCTGCGTCGACCGCCTCAATCGACTGCTTTCGGAAAGAATTGCGCGCCGCGGCATCGTCCGCATCCAGAATCCCGTGCTGCTTGGGGGGCGTTCGGAGCTTCTTCCGGACGTGGCCTTGGCGCGACCCCGGGAAGACGAATATGCCGGCGGTCATCCGCAGGGTGCGGATCTCCTCCTCGTCGTCGAAGTGGCCGATTCAACTCAGGAGTATGATCGCCTGCTGAAGGTCCCGGCGTACGCACGAGCGCAGGTTCCGGAGGTGTGGCTGATCGATCTCAAGGCCCGCGCTCTCGAAGTCTACCGGGACCCTTTCTCCGAAGGCTTCAAAACGGTTCTCGCCGTGCGCCCCCCTCAATCCGTCGCGCCCCAGGCCTTTCCGGATATCCTCATCGAAGTCGAACCTCTTCTTCGGGGCCTTTAAGCCTTGCGGCCCCCGCGGCGCTCCGCTAGAATCGCGGTCGCTTTCGCGGCTCAAGGAGATTCTCGACCATGAAACGCACGGCTCTCTGGGCGATCCTTGGCGCGCTGGCCGCCTGCGACGCGCCGAGCGCGCCCTACGCGGGTTCTTCCGCTCCGGCCGCCTCCCCTTCCGCCGCCCCGGCCGCGGATGCAACCCCCAAGGGGGAGGTTACGTACCACTTCGGGACTTCCGACGCCCGCACGACGATCACCTTCGAATCCAAAACCGAAATCACCAACATCCTCGGCAAGACCACCAAGGTCGAGGGAAGCGCCACCATCGATTTCGAAAAGGGGACCGGCCGCTGCCGGCTGCGCGTGCCTGCGTTCTCGCTCAAGACCGGCATGGATGACCGCGACCGGGCCATGTACGGGAAAAGCTGGCTCGACGCCAAGCAGTTCCCCTGGATCGAGTTCACGGCGGACAAGGCCCAAATCGTGCGCCCCTCCATCTGGCGCGTGGACGGGCGGTTCACCCTGCACGGCGTGACGCGCGACCTGTCCGTCGAAGTCGAGGTGAAGCCCGTGCCCGACCTTCTCGGAAAGCATCTCGGCGAAGGCCGCTGGGTGCGCGTCCGCACCCCGGCGCCGTTCAAGATCCGGCTCGAGGATTTCAACATCAAAATCCCGGAGAGCGCCGTGGCCACCGTCGAGCCCGTCTGGAACGTGAGCCTTCAGCTCTTCGGAACGACCGCCCCGCCCGCCGGCCCGACGGCCGCCGCCACGCCTCCCTCGGAAGACGAAGACCTGCCGGTCCGCGTCGCCCGCGTGCCGAAGGTTTCGGAAGAGGGCATCACGGGGACGAAATACGTCTTCGGCCTGAAGCCTCAGCTCACGACCCTCAAGGCGGAATCGGTCACCGACCTCGAGAATGTCACGGCGGTGACGACGTCGCTCTCCGGAATCGTAGGTTTGGACAAGGAAAAGGGAACGGCTCAGGTCCGGATGCGGACGCTCGTCTCGAGCCTCAAGACCGGCATCGACAAGCGCGATGAGCACCTCCAGGGGCCGGACTGGCTCGACGCGGCGAAGAATCCCCACATCGAGTTCGAATCCACCCGCGCGACGCGCAAGGACGACAAGACCTGGACCGTGGAGGGCAACTTTACCTTCCACGGCCGGACGCGCCCCTTGAAACTCGATGTCGAAGCGGTCGAAATTCCCGCGGACCTCGTCAAAAAGGCCCACTGGGGCGACAAGCCCGGGCTTCGCTGCACCGGCCAGTTCAAGGTGAAGCTCTCCGACTACGGAGTGAAGATTCCTTCCGTCGCCCTGGCGAAAGTCAACGACGAATGGACCGTGTCCTTCTCCCTCGTGGGACTCCTGGCGGACTGATGGCGAAGCTCCTGCGTCTCGGGTGGATCCTGGCGTTCGCCGCCGCCGTGCTGGCCTATCCCGTGGCCTGGCTGATCGGCCGCGGCGCGGTGGAAGTCTATTTCGTCACCCCGTACGACGCCAAGACCGTTGAAGTCAACCGCGGACTTTTCCAGCTCGACCAGCCGGACCCGAAGGCTCCGGACTACGACCGGAAAGTCATGGGCCTCTACGGACTGCCGAACGAGAATCCCGATGTCGTGGTCTTTCCGTCCAGGGAACGGCTTTTTTCCCCGCCCGAAAAGCCCTCGCTCAAACTCCTCTTCGTGGATAAAGACAAGGGGGAAAACCCCCTGCAGCTCAAAACCGTCTACTTCTTCGCCAAGTGGATCCTGAGGGCGGCGCTCGCCGGCGGCGTCCTGCTCCTGGCGCTTTGGCTCCTCGTCTCCCGGCGCCGTCCCGCCCCCGCGGCCTAACGGCAACGCCTCCGTCCGCGTTCTATAAGTAGTCCTTCTGGGGAGAACTCATGCGCCTCCTGGGATGGGGATTCCTCCTCGCCGTGTGGGCCGTGCCCGGCGCCGCGCCCGTTTATGCCATCCGGAACGCCACGGTCGTTCTGGCCCCCTTCTTCACGCTCGAAAAAGGCACCGTCGTCATCCGCGACGGGCTCATCGCGGACGTGGGTCCCGACGTCGAGCCTCCCCCGGACGCGGAGGTCCTGGACGGAAAGGGCCTTTTCGTTTACGCCGGATTCATCGACGGCCGCACGACGCTGGGGCTTCCGGACACCAAGCGCCCGCCCGACGCCCGGCGGATCGCCGAGGGGGACAAACCCGACTTCGCCCGCGACGCTCCGGCCTCCATGGAGCAGGCCAACCGCAAGGGAATCCGGCCCGAACTCGACGCCGCCGAGCTCGTCCATATCTCCGATGCGGACGCCAAAAAAGCCCACGCGGGCGGTTTCGCCGCGGCGGTGGTGGCCGCCGCCGAGGAATATCTTTCCGGCCGCGGAGCCGCGATCACGCTTTCCGGCGCCCCCCGCCGGAACGCCCTCCTGCGCGCGGAGACGGGTCTCCACGCTTCCTTCCGCTCGTATGGGGACGGATACCCCACCACCACGATCGGCGTTCTCGCGCACCTCCGGCAGACGCTCCTGGACGCCGCCCACTACCGGAAACTCTGGGACGCCTATCGTCCCGGTCGCCCGCGCCCGGCCGTCGATCCGTCCCTCGAAGCGCTCCAGCCTCTTCTCCGCGGCGAGGTCCGGCTCTTCTTCGAAGCCGACACCGAGACCGAGATTCATCGCGCGCTCGATCTGGCGAAGGAATTCGGACTCCGGCTCGTCCTCGTCGGAGGCGCTTCCGCGGGCCGCGTGGCCGCGCTCCTTCGGGAAAAGGACGTGCCGGTCGTGCTCTCCCTGAAGCTCCCCCGCGAGGAGAAACCCTCGCCCGAGGATCCCGAGAAGCTGCGTCGGGAGCGGGAACGCCTTCGCCACGAGGAGATCGACGCCGCTCTGCGGCTTCATGAGGCCGGCGTGCCCTTCTGCTTCTCGACGGCGGGCCTTGCGTCCCCGGCCGAGGCGCTCTCCGCCATCCGCCGCCGGATCGAGCGGGGGCTTCCCGCGGAGGCGGCCCTGGCCGCCCTGACCACCTCCCCCGCCCGGCTCTACGGCCTGTCGGCCACCCATGGAACCCTCGCCCGGGGAAAATCGGCCAACGTGACCGTCCTCACCGCGCCGCTGGGAGATCCCAAGGCGGCCGTGCGCTACGTCTTCGCCGACGGACGCAAATTCGAGCTCGAAGGAAAGCCCCCCGCGGAGAAGGAGAAGAAAGACCCTCCCGCGGATTCCAAGATCAAGCCCCTGGCCGACGACGACGTCGAGATCGAGGCCGACCGGCGGCCCTCGACGCGCACCGGCGGCAACGTCTTCATCCGAAACGCCACGATTCTCACCGTCGCCCGAGCGGGCGCCATCGAGCGCGGGTCGATCCTCGTCCGCGACGGCAAGATCGTCGAGGTGGGTCCCGATCGGCGCGCCCCCTCGGACGTTCCCATGATCGACGCGAGCGGGCTTTACGTCATGCCCGGCATCGTGGACTGCCATTCCCACATCGCCGTCCAGGGCGGACTCAACGAGTCTTCGCAATCGATCACCCCCGAAGTCCGGATCGCGGACGCCCTGGATCCGCGGGACGTGGCGATTTACCGGGCGCTGGCCGGAGGCGTCACCTGCGCCCAGATTCTTCACGGCAGCGCCAATTCCATCGGCGGCCAGAGCGCGCTCGTCAAGCTCAAGTACGGCATCTCGCCGCCGCGGGCCATGCTCATCCCGGACGCGCCGCGGCACGTCAAGTTCGCCCTCGGCGAGAACCCCAAGCAGTCCAACTGGGGGCAAAACCGCGGCAAACGTTTTCCGAACACGCGCATGGGCGTGGAGGCCGTCTTCCGTCGCGCCTTCGCCGAGGCCCGCGCGTACGAGGAGGCCCGCCGGCGCGATCCGCTCGTGCGACGGGATCTCCGCCTGGAGGCCCTGGCCGACATCCTGCGCGGGGACCTCCGCGTTCAGTGCCACTCCTACCGCGCCGACGAGATCCTCATGTTCCTCGACGTCGCGCGCGACTTCGGGCTGCGGCCGCCCGTGTTCCAGCACGTCCTGGAAGGGTACCGCGTGGCGCCGGAGCTGGCCGCCGCGGGGGCGGCGGCTTCGACCTTCAGCGACTGGTGGTCTTACAAGATCGAGGCCTACGAGGCGATCCCCCACAACGCGGCGCTCCTGACCCGGGCGAGCGTCCTGACCTCCGTCAACTCCGACAGCCCCGAACAGATCCGGCACCTCAACATCGAGGCGGCCAAGGCCATCAAGTACGGGGGCCTCTCGGAGGCCGAAGCGTTGGCGCTCGTGACGCTCCATCCGGCCCGCCAGCTCGGCATCGACGACCGGGTCGGCTCGATCGAACCGGGAAAGGACGCCGATCTCGCCTTCTACAACGGCCATCCCCTCTCGTCCTACAGCCGGTGCGTGCTCACGCTGATCGAAGGGGAAGTCTACTTTGAGGACCGTTCCGGGCCCGTTCACGCCACGGCTTCGTTCCGTCCCGAAACCCGCCCTCGCCGGGATCCTCTTCCCCTGCCGCGCGGCCCGCGCGTGGCCATCGTCAACGCCCAGGTCCACCCCGTCCTCCTTCCCCCCTTCCGGGGCGCCGTCCTCATCGACGGCGGCAAGATCGTCGGCCTGGGCCCCGACGTCCGGCCGCCCGACGGTTTCGAGATCCTGGACGCCGAAGGGCTTTCGGTCTATCCGGGCCTCATCGATCCCCTGACCGCGATCGGCCTGCTCGAAATCGGCTCCGTCGCCGGCACCCGCGACGAGGCGGAAATCGGGGAGGTCCAGCCGGACCTGCGGGCGATCGCCGCGATCAATCCGCACAGCGAGCACGTGGCCGTCACGCGCGCCAACGGGATCACCGCGGCCCTCGTGGTTCCCCAGGGAGGCAAGATCGCCGGCCAAAGCGCGCTCGTGCGCCTGGACGGCTGGGTGCCCGGCGAGATGTCCGTGCGCCACGTCTTCGCCCTTCACGTCCACGTGCCGCCCCGGCGCGACGGCGAGTCGAATTCCAAGGAGGAAGACGACCGCCGGCTCAAGGACATCCGGGACATTTTCCGCGAAGCGCAGGGCGCCGCGGCGGCCGGCGGCGCTCGGGATCCGCGTCTGGACGCCCTGGCGCCCTATCTCCGGAGGGAGCGTCCGGTCGTTTTCCACGCCCAGTCGGCCCGGGAGATCCGGGAGGCTCTCGAACTGGCGGCCGAGTTCGGCCTCCGGCCCATCCTCGCGGGCGGCCGCGAAGCCTGGAAGGTCGCCGATCTCCTGGCCGAAAAGAACGTCCCCGTGATCCTGGCCGGCGTCCTGCAGCTGCCGCTCAACGATCATGATCCCTACGACGCCGTTTTCGCCAATCCGGCGCGGCTGGCCAAGGCGGGCGTCCGGTTCGCCGTCAGCGCCGCGGAGATCTTCAGCGGAAACAGCCGGAACACGCCCTACCACGCGGCATGGGCGGCCGCCTACGGGCTGGATCGTGACGAGGCCCTGCGGGCCGTGACGGTCTACCCCGCGATGATCCTGGGGGTCTCCGAGAGAATGGGCAGCCTGACGCCCGGCAAGGACGCGGACCTGATCGTCACGACGGGCGATCCGCTCGAAGTCGTGACCGACGTCGTCGCCATGTTCATCCGCGGCCGGCCGGTGCCGCTGGAGTCCAAGCACACGCGGCTCTACGAAAAGTTCCGGCGCCGCCTGGAAGACCGGAGCGCGCAGCCCCGGTAACGGCGCCGCTACGGCCGCGCGATCAGCAGAAGATGCTCCCGCCGCGGGGGCCCGCCGGTCCAGTCGCGCCGCCGCTGCGAGGCCGCCGCGACGAGGCGCAACCCCGCCTCCGCCGCCAGCCCGGCGAACAGGCGGTCCGCGCGCAGGTCGCGTCCGTCCCCCACCAGGAGGAGCAGCCGGCCGCCCGGGGCCAGTGCCGCCGACAGACGTCCGAGGACCTTCCCCATATCCTCCTCGTATCCCGCTCCGCCCGCCCGTCGGGCCCCGATCTCGTGCGCTTCCTCGAAGGAAGGATCGATCCCGAAGAGCGGGTACCGCCGCGCCTGGTGCGCCGCGTAGTCGTAGGTGCCCGGATACGGCGGCGAACTCAGCACCAGATCGAAGGCGGCGGCCGGGATTTCGACCGTCCGCGCGTCGCCCCACCGCAGATCCGGCTCGCGCCGCGGAACGCCCCGCTTGTGGAGATCCGAGGAAAGCCGCAGAAGCATCCCGGTCAGCTCGTGGGCACGCGACGCGAACGCCCGGAAGGTCGCGTGCCGGGGCCGGGGCCGGCGCCGCGGGTCGATCCGCACGTCGCTGTCTCCCGCCTGACGGGACAGCTTCACCACGATCGAGGACAGGACGACCGCGAACATCCGCCGGAACTCGGCGTCCGGTTCCTCCTCCAGAAGCGCCTTGAGAAGGCAGATTTCCCGGAGAATATGCGGGTCGTACCAGGCCCGCTCCGCGACGGCCCAGGGGGGAAGACGGAAGGCGCGGTCGGACTCGGCGGCGGCACGGGCCGCGCGCCGGCGCGCGGCCGCTTCGAAGCGGCGGCAGCGCTCGGGAGGCCACACGCGGGTGCGCGCCCACGCGATCTCGAGCGCGACCCGCGAGACGTCGATTCCCGTGAAGGCCCGCCCGGACCGGAGGGCCTCGAGCGCCGTCGTCCCGGACCCCACGAAGGGATCGAGAACCCGCTCTCCGGAAAACGCCGCCAGCGCCCGCCGGGCGGTCTCCGGGTGCATGCGCGCCGGATAGGCGTGGAACCCGTGCGTCCAGGGAAGCTCCGCGGCGGGATCCACCTCCAGGCACGCCGCTAGAGCGCGAGCCGCCGCCGGCTCCCCGGACGTCTCGACGGGTCCGCCCGTCTGACTGAGGCTTCGTCTCTTGCGGTCTCGGGGCATCGCGGCTAAGGTAGGCGCATGCGTCGGGCCTTGCGAACCGGACTGGCGGTTTCCCTTCTGGCGGGCTGCATTGTACCCGGCGAGGGTTCCCTCGCAAGGTTCGAGTTCACGGAGTCCCACATGGGGACGCCCTGCCGGGTCGTCTTCTACGCCGCCGGTCCCGGGGAAGCGGAGCGCGCCCGGCGGGCGGCGTTCGCGGAGCTGGCGGCGGTCGACGAACGCATGAGCGATTACCGCGAGGACAGCGAGATTTCCCGTCTCAGCCGGCGGTCGGGGGTCGGCCCCGTGCCTGTTTCGGAGCCGCTCTTCGAAGTCCTTTCGGCCGCCCGTAAATTTTCCGAGCTTTCCGGGGGCGCCTTCGACGTGACGGTGGGCCCGCTGGTCGAGCTCTGGCGCAAAGCTCGGCGCGAGGGTCGCCTTCCGCCTCCGGAGGCGGTGCGGGAGGCCCTGGAACGGACCGGCTGGACGAAGCTCGTGCTGGATCCGGCGGCCCGGACCGTCTGCCTCGAGCGGGCGGGAATGAAGCTCGACGTGGGAGGCATCGCCAAGGGGTACGCGTGCGACCGGGCGCTCGCGGCGCTGGCCCGCCTCGGGATTCGCCGGGCCATGGTCGACACCGGCGGCGGCATGGCTCTCGGGGATCCTCCCCCGGACCGCACCGGCTGGCGGATCCAGGTGGCCGACCAGTCGTCGAAGGTGCTCGTTCTTGCCCGGCGCGGGGTGGCGACCTCCGGGGACTGGGAGCGCTACGTCGAGATCGACGGCGTTCGCTATTCGCACATCGTGGATCCGGCCACGGGCGTCGGATTGACGAACCGCATCCTCGTGACGGTCGTGGCGCCGGACGGAATGAGCGCGGACGCCCTGTCCACGGCGCTCTCGGTTCTGGGGCCGGAGCGCGGGCTGCGGCTGGCCGAGGATCTCCCCGGCGTCGAGGCCTGGATGCGCTGGCGCGAGAACGGCGCGATCCGGACCGCCCAGACCTCCGGCTTCGCCGCCCTCCTGGAGCCTTAAGCTACTTGATCCCCTCGCGCGGCTTGCCCGGAATGGGCATCGGCCGGACGGGGTTGGGGCCGAACTCGTACTTGGGCGGGCTCAGATCGAGCTCCGCGGTCGCGAGATCCGCCCAGGCGATCGCTTTGCCGGTGTATGCCGCTTCCCGCCCGAGGATCGCGGTGAGGGAGCTTTCGGCCACCTGGGTCGCCTCGTTGATGGGCTTGCCGGCGCGGATGCTCTCGATCCAGTCCGTATGCTCCTGGACGTACGCCTTGGCGATCGAGGGCTTTTCCTTGAACTCGTCCTCGAAGCTCCAGTTCTTCTCGCCGCGGATGACGCCGTTGTAGACGTCCACCTCCCCCTTCGTGCCCCGGAAGTAGGCGGCCACCTGTCCGGGGCAGCCCGGCCACTGGCGGCACATGCTCGTGACGTGGACCCCCTTCGGATACTCGTAGTCCACGCAGAAGTGATCGTACACGTTGCCCCACTGTTCGCCCACGCGGGTCTGGCGACCGCCCACGGCGACGGCCCGGACGGGCCGGGCGTTCATCACCCAGTCGGTGACGTCGATCGTGTGAATGTGCTGCTCGACGATGTGGTCCCCCGAGAGCCAGTCGTAAAAGAGCCAGTTGCGGATCTGCCACTCCATGTCGCTCTCGTTGGGCCGGCGCGCCTTGGGCGCCCAGGGCAGGCCGGTGTTGTAATACGCGCGTCCGGCGACGATCTCGCCGATCCAGCCGTCGTGCACCCGCTTGATCGTTTCGATGAAACTCTTCTGATGGCGGTACTGGGTCCCGGCGAGAACGGCGAGCTCCTTCTCCCGCGCCTTCTTTCCGACCTCGATCACCTTGCGGACGCCCGCCGGGTCCACGGCGACGGGCTTCTCCATGAACACGTGCTTTCCCGCCTCGACCGCGGCGGCGAAGTGGAGCGGCCGGAAGCCCGGCGACGTGGCCAGGAGCACGACGTCCACGCCGCTTTCGAGAACCTTCTTGTAGGCATCGAGCCCCGTGAAACAGTTTTCCGGGGTCACCTTGAACCCCTCGGTCCCCTCCAGCTCGCGGCCCACGGACTTGACGCGGTCTTCGAAAACGTCCGCGAGGGCGGTGATCTGCACGTTGGGGGCCGCCGCCAGGAAGTTTCCGGCCGCCCCTTTGCCGCGCCCGCCGCAGCCGATCAGGCCGGCCTTGAGAGTGGGAGTGCTCTGTCCGGCGTGCACCAGGGGCACGCGGGCCATGAAGGCGGCCGTTCCGGCGGCCGCGCCGGAAGCCACGAAGTCCCGGCGGCTGATCTTCTTCTGCGGCATCGCGCGATTCCTCCTTGGACGTTCCCCGCCGCTCCCTCCCCGGGAAGCGCTCGGGCGCGTCCTCGAAATATACGCCGCCCGGCCCGCCGTGGCCAGCCTTTTTCCCGTAACGCCGGGGCTTCGGGATTATCTTTTTTGAAGGGGACGCATGTCCCGTCCTGCCGAAGGAGGCCCTCCATGAAACAGATCCACGCCGACCCCGAGACCCGCCGGATCCGCGGAACCAACCGGTCCCAGAGGGTCCGCTCTTCCGCTCCTTTCGCGGCGGAGAAGCGCCCCGCCGTGGCGGAGCTCCTCAACTCCCTCCTGGCCGACGAATTCGTCCTCTACGCCAAGACGCGGAACTACCATTGGAACGTCCGTGGAATCCACTTCCGCGAGCTCCACAAGCTCTTCGAGGAACAGTACGAAAAGCTCGACGAGATCCTCGACGAGGTCGCCGAGCGCGTCCGCACCTGCGGCGGGCTGGCGCTCGGGACCCTCTCGGAGTTTCTCGACGGCAGCCGGCTCCGCGAGCAGCCGGGCCGGTACCCCGACTCCCGCGCCATGATCGGAGATCTTCTCCGGGATCATGAGGAGGTCATCGATTTCATCCGGGAGGCCGTCGTGCGCTGCGACGACGAGTTCGGGGACGTGGGGACGTCCAACTTCCTGGCCGACCTGCTCCAGGATCACGAAAAGATGGCCTGGATGCTCGAGGCCACGATCGAGAACGACGTCCGCGAGCGCCGCGAGGAGGAGGCTCCCGCCCGCGCCCGCCGGTGATCAGGCGTTGCGTCCCGGGACCCGCACGGGCCGGACGGGATTCGGACCGAACTCGTACTTCGGCGGACTCAGGTCCAGGTCGGAAGCGAAGACCTCGTCCCACGTGAGAGCCTTGCCCGTATAGGCCGCCTCGCGGCCGAGAATCGACGTCAGCGTCGTCTCGGCGATCCGGCGCGCCTCGTTGATGGGAGTTCCGGCGCGGATGCTCTCGATGAGATCGCGATGCTCCTGAACCTGGGCCGGGACCTCCGCGCCCTCGAACCGCCACGGATTCCGTCCCTCGATGACCCCCGATTTCTGCGGGTGGTGCAGGTACGCCGTGCCCTGGGTCCCCACGTACCAGGCCGCCACGAGGCCCGGAACGCGCGGCCATTGCCGGCACATGCTCAAGACATGGACGCCGTTCGGATATTCGAAGTCCACGGCGAAGTGATCGTAGATGTTGCCGTACAGCTCCTCCACGCGGACCTGCCGCCCCCCCACCGCCGTGGCCCGCACCGGATGAGCCCGCAAAACCCAGTCCGTCAGGTCGATCTGATGGATGTGCTGTTCGACGATGTGATCCCCCGAGAGCCAGTCGAAGTAGTACCAGTTGCGGACCTGCCACTCCATGTCGCTCCAACCGGGGCGCCGCTCGTAGCTCCAGAGGTACCCCGTGTTGAAGAAGATGTACCCGGCGACGACGTCGCCGATCTGACCGTCGTGTATGCGCCGGACCGTCTCGCGGATTTTGCGCGAATGCCGGTTCTGCGTGCCTGGCACCACCCCCAGCTTCTTCTGGCGGGCTTTTTCCCCATATTCGATCACCTTCCGGACGCCGACCGGATCGACCGCGACGGGCTTTTCCATGAAGACGTGCTTTCCCGCCTCGACCGCGGCGGCGAAGTGAAGCGGCCGGAACCCGGGAGGCTCGCAGAGCATGACGTAATCCACGCTGGTGTCGAGAAGGCGCTTGTAGGCGTCGAAGCCGGTGAAGCAATGGTCGTCCTGAACCTTGAAGCCCGCGAGCTCGCGCTCCGCAGCCAGCCGCCGCGCGGTTTGGATGCGGTCCGGGAACATGTCCGCCAGCGCGATCACCTGGACGTTCGGAGCCGCCTCCAGGACGTTCTCGATCGCGCCCCGCCCCCGGCCGCCGCAGCCGATCAGCCCCACCCGCAGCGTCGGGTGATCCTGGGCGCCGCCGTGGACGAAGGGAATACGCTCGACCCACCCCGCGCCGAGCGCCGCCGAACCGGCGTTCAGAAAGTCCCGGCGCGAGAAGACGGGTTCGTTCATGGTCTCCCTCCGGGCTAACGGTGCGGGAAGAACGGGAAAAGTTTCCGGATCTCCTCCTCGTCCGGCCGGCGGCCGTATTCGCAGATCTCGAAAGCCTCGGCGTAGCGGACCTCGGCGGCCCGCTCCCGGCCGTATCGGGCCTCGAGCTGGGGCCGGAACCGGTCGGCCGTGGCGGCGAACCGGCGGGCGAACTGTTCGCGCACGTCCCGCCTGCGGGCGGCCACGGCGGCCGCGTCCTTCGGATCGGGCACCAGATGCGGCCCGCCGTTGCAGCCGCCCTCGTAGAACTGGGACTCCAGCGCCTCCACGCAGGCGAGCTTCTTTTCGATCACGTCGTCGATTGCCACGACGATGTCCGCCGTGAACGGATTGGGCCGGCGGAAGCCGTCCTCGGAGAAGAGAAACACCGGGTTGCGCGTGAGATGCGGCGTATCCGGACAGAAGTACGGCACCGTCACCATGTACGCCGCGTCCATGACGAGGATCCCGACGTACCGGTGATCCGGGTGATAGTCGTTGGGCCGGTGGCTGATGACGACGTCCGCCTTCCACTCCCGAATGAGGCGGCAGATCGTGCGCCGGTTCTCCAGGGTCACCATCAGCTCCCCGTCATGGATGTCGAGCACCTCCGTCCGGATCCCCAGGATTTCCGCGCACCGGCGGACTTCGGCCAGGCGCCGGCGCGCCAGCGGCCCGCCGGCCGTGCCCCAGTGTCCGATGTCTCCGTTGGTCACGGAGACGAACTTGACGTGGTGTCCGAGCGCCGCCCACTTGGCGGCCACGCCGCCTTCCCGCAATTCGCAGTCGTCCGGATGCGCCCCGAAGGCGATGATGCGGAGCTTCCCATCCTCCGGCGCCTCCGCAGGAACCGGGCCGGAAGAAGCCATGGGGCTCGTGCCTGCCGCCGAGGCGCATCCCCCGGCGAGCGCGGCGACCGCCCAGAGTCCGAGAATCGATCGCATCGCCCCCTCCTTGGCCCTACCGCGGCTTGCCGGGGACCGGAATCGGCCGGACCGGGAGCGGTCCCGGCTCCAGCTTCTCGGGCATCAGGTTCATGTCGGAGGCATACATCTCGTCCCACGTGATGACCTTGCCCGTGTACGCGGCTTCGCGGCCGAGGATGGCGGTCAGGGTGCTTTCGGCGATCTGGCGCGCCTCGTTGAGCGGACGTCCGTTGCGGATGCTCTCCAGAAGATCCATGTGTTCCTGGACGTACGGGTTGCGTCCTCCGCCTTTGAAGCGCCAGGTTTCGGGCCCTTTGATGTAGGAATGGCAGTCGCTTTCCCCTTTCGTGCCCACGACCGCCTCGCTCACGTTGCCCGGCGTGTTGTTCCAATGCCGGCACATGCTCAGGACGTGAACCCCCTTGGGGTACTCGAAGTCCACCGCGAAATGGTCCCAGATGTGGCCGTACTCCGGTCCCGTGCGGACCTGGCGCCCCCCCACGGCCACCGCCTTCACGGGATGCGCCTGAAGCGCCCAATTGATGACGTCGAGGTTGTGAACGTGCTGCTCGACGATGTGGTCCCCGCAGAGCCAGTCGAAGTAGTACCAGTTGCGCAGCTGGTACGTGAGGTCGTCCCAATCCGGCTCGCGCTTGCGGACCCAGACGCCGCCCGAATTCCAATAGCACCGGCCGGCGACGATTTCGCCGATGGCTCCCTCGTGGATGCGCCGGATGCATTCCACATATCCGGCCTGATGGCGCCGCTGGGTGCCCGTCACCACGGCAAGCTTCTTCTCCTTGGCTTTCTCGCCGTATTCGATCACCTTCCGGACACCCACCGGGTCCACGGCCACCGGCTTCTCGAAGAAGACGTGCTTGCCCGCCTCGATCGCCGCCGCGAAGTGAAGCGGACGAAACCCCGGAGGCGTCGCCAGGATGACGAGGTTCACCCCCGAATCCAGAACCTTCTTGTAATTGTCCAGACCCGCGAAGCAGTTCTCGTCGGTCACCTTGAACCCGGGGTGCTTGCCGAGCTGACGGCGCGAACCGTCGATCCGATCTTTGAAGACGTCTCCGAGGGCGACGATCCGGAGATGGACCGGCGGATTCATGGCCGCGGCGGCGTCCAGGATGTTTTCCGCCGCGCCGGTTCCCCGGCCGCCGCAGCCGATCACGCCCACGGAGATCGTGGGCTCCTGGCCGCCGGCGTGAACGAGCGGCACCTGCGCCATGAACGCGGCCGTGCCGGCCTCCATGAATTCCCGTCGAGTCAGCGCGTCGGTCATGAGGGGTCTCCTTACAGAGGCTTCAGGCGCACGCGGCGCCAATGGATCTCGGCGCCCTCCGACTGGAAGGCGATGGGACTCTCGAAAGGCTCGAACTCCGCGAATTCGCTGATCTTCGCCCCGTTCAGGCGGCACGTCATCCGGCCGTCCTGGGAGACGATCTCGACCTCGTTCCATTCGCCCAGCGGCCGGCGGACCCGGACGCGGGCGTCCCGGTCCTCCGACACGCGCTTCACCTTGAACCCGCCGATGGCGATCAGGCCCAGAACGTCCCGGTTCATTCCCTGGACCTCGAGGCTTCGCGGCCAGACCTTGTGCTCGGCGAAGTAAAAGAGGTATCCGCTGTTTCCCGCCCAGCGGGACTCGTCCACCTCCCCGGAGGGCCGCTTGAAGCGGTATTCGAAGCGAAGCACGAAGTCCTTGTATTTCTTCTCGGTGTACCAGTACCCGGCGGGACGCCCGGAGCACACGAGAACGCCGTCCTCCACGCGAAACGTCGCCGCGGGATCGGCCGTACCGTCCTTCCCGAGATAGAACTTCATCCCGGAAAAATCCTTGCCGTTGAAGAGAGGCTCGAAACCCGCCTCGTCGTCCTGCGCCGCCCACCCCGCGGCCAGCGCCAACCCCAGAAGCGTCCGAATCACGGTCCCTCCCGCCAAGCCGACCCACTATATAACGACGCCCGGGGGCCGGGCGAGAAGAATTCCCCGCGGTCCGCCTTCAGCCGCGTCCGGCGCGGACGGCGGACGGCGGGTACTCCGGCACGATCACGTGCCGCTTCTCCCGCACGTGGTACCGGAGGGCCAGGTACATGGCGCTGCCGCAGGCCGTGCAGACCGCGGTGCCCCCGTACATCCAGGAATGCGCGGTGATCCGGTGGCCGCACCGGCAGCGGAAGTCGATCGCGGGCGGAGGCATCGGATTCTTGAGGTTGCGCGCCGCGGCCGATCCCGTCTCGCGCGGCTTGATCGCCTGCACGCCGGGGTCCAGATAGATCGGCACGAACCCGTCCGGCGGCTGGTGGGTCAGGACGAACCGGCGCCCGCAATCCGTGCACTTCCAGTGCGCCACCCCCAGCCCGTCCAGCGCCCGCTCGCGCGGAAGCGCGTGCACGGAACCGCACATGCAGCGGAATTTCGCGGCCGACATGGATCAATCGGAAGTATACCATCCCGAAGCCCGCTTGCGCCTCCGCCCCGCTTCCGCTATCATCGAGCGACCGGAGGAAACGAACCATGGCTTGCGACATCCGAGGATTCGCCCGCAGCGGCGGCTGAGCGGGAAAACTGAGTCCGTTGGACTTACAGGGTCTTTTCACCAAGCTCGAGCTGCGCCGCAACGACAACCTGCTCGTCGGAATCGAAACCAACGACGACGCCGCGATCTACAAGCTCACCGACGACCTGGCGCTCGTCATCACGGCGGACTACATCACGCCGTTCATCGACGATCCGTACCTGTACGGACAGGTGGCCGCGGCCAACTCCCTGAGCGACGTCTACGCGATGGGGGGCCGTCCCATCACGGCGCTCAACCTCTGCATGTTCCCCGTGGCCGCCGGGGCCGACGTCCTCTCGCGCGTCCTGCAGGGGGGCCTCGACAAGATCCACGAGGCGGGCGCCCTCCTCGTCGGCGGCCATACGGTCAAGGACGAGGAAATGAAGTACGGCCTGTCCGTCAACGGGATCGTCAACCCGCGGCACTACACCCCGAACTCGGGAGCGCGCCCGGACGACCGCTTCATCCTCACCAAGCCGGTGGGCAGCGGCGTCTACATCACCGGCGCCCGGCGCGGCGTCATCGCCACCGAAGACCTCCTCCCGGTGGCCCGCACGATGGCCGAGCTCAACCGCGTCGCCTGCGAAACAATGATGGAATTCGACGCTCGGGGCGCCACGGACATCACGGGCTTCGGCCTGGGCGGACATACCCTGTCCATGGCCCGGGCCTCCAGGATCGGCATCCGCTTCTTCTACGACGCGATCCCGCGGTTCCCGAAAACCCTGGACCTCATCGGCATGGGCGTGATGACGGGTCTGACGGGCCCCAACTTCAAGCTCATCGAAAGCGGCATCGTCTTCCGGGACGGCTTCAGCGACGTCGAGAAGGCCCTCTTCTGGGACCCCCAGACGTCGGGCGGACTCTTCTTCGGCGTGCGCGCCAGGGACGTCGAGGCGTGCCTCCGCAAGCTTCATGAACGCGGCGTCACGGACGCGCGCATCGTGGCGGAGGCGTTCCCCGCGGACAAACCCCGTCTGGAAGTCGTCCGCGGGTAATCCGACGATGCCCGCCGGCCGCAGCGCGCTCGGGCTTTTCGCGTGCGCGGTCCTCCTTCTGCCGGCGGCCTGCGCGGGAGGCGGCGGCGGACCGAGCCGCGATTTCGCGCCCTCGGAGGCTCCCGCCTTTCGCGCCCCGGCCTTTCCCCTTTTCGTCCAGACGCCCTACCTCAACATCTGGCTCTGCGGGGACCGGCTGGCCGACGACTCCCCCAAGCTCTGGAACGGGGCGGTCAAGGGGATGGCCGGCATGCTGAAGATCGACGGTCGCGCGTACCGGTTCCTCGGACTCCCCGGCTCCCCCCTGCCGTCCCTGCGGCAGGACTCCGCGCGCGTCCTGCCCACCCGCACGGAATTCCTCTTTTCTCAGGACGACGTCGCCCTGCGCCTGGAGTTCCTTTCCCCGGCCGACCCGCGGGATCTCGAGCTCCTGGCGCTCCCGGTGGGATACCTCCGCGCCGAGATCGCCTGCGCCCGTCCTCGCCGAATCGAGCTCTACCTCGACCTCACCGCCGAGTGGGCCGTGGGATCCAGCGACCGCCGCGTCACCTGGGACGGGCGCTTCCGGCTGCGGCCCTCCCAGCCCCGCCTCTTCCGCGAGACGCACAACTGGCCCGACTGGGGCGAGGTCCATTGGGCCGCCCTCGACGAACCGGCCGCCTCGTACGTCGGCCCCGCCCAGGATCTGCGCCGCGCGTTCGCCGAGGGAAAGCCCCCGGACCGGGACGCCCGCTTTCCCCGCGCCGCCAGCGACGGGTGGCCCGCCTTCGCGCACGTCTGGGAGCTGGGAAGCGTGAAGGAGCCCGTCACCCGCCGGGCGCTTGTGGCGCTGACCCGCCGCGAGGCCGCGCTCTTCTACGGAGACGTCTGTCCCGCGGCCTGGACGCGCCGGTTCCCCGACGGAGAGGCCCTCGTCCGCTTCGCTTCCTCCGCCGCCGAGGAGATCCGCGCCCGCGCGGCCCGCGTAGACGCCGAAGTGCTGGCCCGCGCCCGGGCCGCCGGAGGAGAACCCCTGGCCGCCCTGGCGGCGCTCGCCTTCCGCCAGGCCCTCGCCGCCGGCGAGCCCGTCCGGCACGGCGATCGAACCTATGTCCTCTCCAAGTCCCTCGAAATCGGCGGGCCCAGCCCCGTTCAAAGTCTGGAGACGCTCTACGTCGCCTCGCCCCTCGCGCTGGCCTTCAACCCCGATCTTCTGCGGATGCACATCGAGCCCATCCTCGAGGCCGTCCGGCGCGGGTTCTGGCGGGAGCGCTTCGCCCCGCGCGACCTGGGCACCTACCCCCTGGCCACCGGCCCGAGCGCTCCGTCCGAGCCAGGCCTGGACGCCACCGCCGCCCTCCTCCTTCTGGCGACCGCGGCGGGCCGCCACGATCCCGAGTTCGCCCGCGAATACGCCGCCGTCCTCCGAAAGATGGCGGACTTCCTCCACGACGCGCTTTCTTCCCCGCAGGCGGCTCCCTCCGCCGTGGTGCCCGAAGGCGACGCCGGCCCCGTCCTCCGGGCCATCCTGGCTCTGGCCTGTTTCCCCGAGTTGCGATCCCGGGCGGAGGCGCTTCTGCGCGACTGGACGACCCGGGCGCGAGCGGAGGTCCACACGGCCCGGGCCCTGAACGATCCCTCGGGATGGAGCCTCAAGCCCGACCTGTTCGCGGATCGGATGCTCGGCCTGCACTTCTTCCCGTCCGACTGGGGTCCCCGTGAGGCGGCCTTCGCGCGCGCCCGCTCCGGCCGGTTCGGCGCTCCGGCCGATCACCTGAAAAACCAGGCCCGGGCGGACGCTCTCCTCTGGATCGCCGGACTCGCCCCTCGGGACGGACGCGAAGCGCTGGCGGCCGATCTCCTGCGCCTGTACTCGGAAACGCCCACGCGGGTGCCGCCCGCCGAGCGTTACGAGACGGATTCGGGACGCCAGACGGGCACGCCCGCGCGGCCTGCCCTGGGCGCCGTCTTCGCCCCCGTCCTGGCCGCCGAGCGCGAGGGACGCTGAATCCCCGACGCCGTCACTTCGAAGCGGCCACGTGCCGGGCGTGGCTTCTCCGACACCCCCTACCGAAGCACATGGAGCGCGCCGACGTTCCGGAACAGCGCCGTCAACCCCTCGGCCGGCACCGCGACGACCAGCCGGAGCCTGAACACGTCCCCACCCCGCGGCGTGGACGGGAAAAGCACCGCCGCATAGTCCGGAACCAGGCGCTCGTGGACCACCTCAACGTCCTTGCCCTGCACCGTCCCTTGCGGGTCGCGGCGCGGCTTCTGAATCGGACGGCGGTCGACCTTCTTGACGTACGCCGCCTTCATCCGGATTTCCGCCACGAAGTCCAGCGCCCGCATCCCTCGCACGAGGTCGGGCAGCCTGTGGTAGCTTTCGTCCCGCGACGTGGCGGTGTAGAGCTTCACCCGCCGGCCCTGGTGCAGGAGGCACATCGCGATCGAGGCGCCGTCCTTCACCTCGGCTGCAGCCTGGACGGATCCCTCGAGGATGACCTGTTCGAGCGGGATGCTGAGAAGAACCTCTCCGTAGAGTTCCGTACCCGGGGAGGTCTTGGCGCGGTCCACGTCGTACCACACCTCCCGGGCCGGACCGATTTCGGACCGGAGCATGTCCCTTTGGGTCGTCACGACCAGGGGAATCGTATAGAACCGGCGCTTGATCTGAAGATCGGTGGCGTACCGAACCTGGCCCGTTTGCGGATCCGGGGAAGAGCGCCAGAGGATGTCCGCGTCGTGCGTGATCCCGGCGCCATGCTCCGCGCTGATCGAGACGGCCTTCTCCGAAGCCTCCTCGTACGCGAAGAGGTTCGGAACGGCGATGAGACGATCCCTGCGCGTGTACCAGGCGCCGTCGAAGAGCACGTAGCCGTCCTTGAGCAGCTTGTCCCGCAGCTCCCGGGGCGTCCACGTGCGGTTCTCGTAGGAGATGAAGCCTCCCTGGTCGATCGCCTCCAGGGCGCGCTGAACGGGATCGGGGGGAAGCTCTGCCTCCTCGCGGGCCTTCGGATGCTCCGGCTGGGCCGACAGGAGCGTGAACGCGACCAGCCTGGCCTGAAGAGTAAGCTTCTTGACCTTGCACCATTCCATCAGGGCCAGGAGATCCTGCGCCGATCCCGACCGCGCCTTTTCCCAGCGGTCGCGGAACTCCGCGCCGGGGCCTTGGCCGCGGCCGATCGCCAGGATTTCGCCGCGCGGAACGTTCACCGTGCCGGCGACGCCTCCGGCCGGGCGGCGTTCGACCCGGACGAGCTCCGCGGACTCCTCGACGATCCGTCCCACGATCGTGCGCCCGTCGCGCAGCTTCACCTCGTCCGCCGGCAAAGCCTCGAGCGCCTCCTTCTCCAGGCGTTCCCGGTTCTCGGCGATCCACGCCCACTCCTCGCGCGCAAAGCGCACCTTCGGGGACGCCGCGAGCGACTGGAGGAACGCCACGTCCTCAGGGCGCCCTTTTCCGACCCCGACCAGCCCTTCCGCGCGAAGCCGCTCGTCCGGGGTGAGACAGAGGTTCCGGTAAAACTCGGGAAGGCCGAGCACCTGCTCCCGGACGGCGCGCAGGAGGTCGGCGGGAAGATCGTTCGCCGAACGCGCCGCGGCGACACGGTCATCCCTCGGGTCGGCCGGAACGACCGCAGGCGGCGGTTCCGGAAACGACGCCGCAGGCGCCGGAGGAAGAACGGAAGGCTGCACGGTCGGGGACGGAGCCGGCGCTCCTTCTTCGGCCGGCGGAGGGGCGGGAGTCGGGGACGGGAGATCGATCCGGATCGGAGGCGGAGGAGCGGCCTTTTCGGCCTCGCAGGCGCCGAGGACCACCGGCCAGGCCGCCGCCAGCGCAACCCGGAGCGCCCGACCGCAACGGCCCCGATCCACGGAAGCTCCTTGCCGAACCGAGAAGACCTCAGGAAGACGCATCGGTCGCCCGGTTGTCCGGCCTCGTGAAAGTACACCAGGCTCGCACCCACTTCGAGAGGTTCGAGAGTTCATCTTTTCACCGCCCGCCGCGCTCCCGCCCAGGCGAGAACGGCCAGCGTGACCGCCCCGACGGCTCCCCACGGCCCCGGCGGGCGCGCCGACGAAGAGACGTGGCACTCCCAGAACTCGAAGTCGTCGTCCAGGTCCTCGAGCGCGATCACTTCCAGATAGGCCGCGGTGAGGCTGAGCTCCCCCTGGGAGTTGCTCGTGAACACCCAGTACCGGTAGGACCGGTCCGGGCGGGTGGACGCATCCGTAAAGGAGGTAACCGGAGCGGAGATATCGAAAATCACCAGATCGTCCGGCCCGTCCAGCCGCTCGCGTTCAATCCATATCCCCGCGACCGACGGGTCCGAGGGCAAGGTCCAGAAGACCGTGATCGACCCGTCCGGGTTCCGGTCGCCGCCGATCGAGGTCACCGGGCTCGGCGGGGCCAGGAGAAACACCGTAGCCGCTGCCCACCTCATCCTCATACAATTCTACCGGATGAAGCTGAACGAGCGTTTCGATGTGTCGCCCTCCAAGGTCCGGGAGCTCATCGATCGGATGAGGCGCCTGGGCATCGACCCGGACGCCATCGAGGAGCATTTCACGCGCGGAAGCGGACCGGGAGGACGCAAGGTCAGCACCACGTCGAACGCGGTTCTCCTGCGCTATCCGCCCCTCGACCTCGTGGTGCGCTGCCACCGCGACCGGCGGCGGAACGTGAACCGATTCCTGGCCCTGCGGGAGCTCGTGGACCGAGTCGAGGAGCGGCTTTCGCCCGGCACTTCGAAGCGTCTCCAGGAAGTCGAGCGTCGCCGGCAGGCCAAGGCCCGCGCGGCCCGGCGCGCCCGGGCCCGTCACCGCGCGCCGCAGGCTCCCCCCGAGACCCAGGGCCTCTGACCTCTTCCCCGCGTCTCCGGGCGCCCTCAGGCCGCCGGCAAGGTCGAGGCGCACGCCCGGCACCGCCGCGCCGCCACCGGCACGCTTTCCAGACACTCCGGACACGTCCTGACGGGCGGCGGAGGAGGAGGCGCCTGCGCCCGCAGGAGGGCCTTCGTCACCACGAACACCGCCGCGGCGATGATGACGAAGTCCACTACCGTCCCGAGAAAGCTTCCGATGTTCAGCGCGGCCCCGCGCGCGAGCGGAATCTGAAGGAGGCGCCATTCGCCCTGCGGCGCGACCATGCCGATTACGGGCATGAAGAGATCCTTCACGACCGAATCCACGACCTTCGAAACGGCGTTTCCGATGACCACCGCCGTCGCCAGCGCGAACACGTTGGACTTGAAGAGGAAGTCGCGAAACTCACGCGCCATCGCCTTCGCGTTCATGCCCCGGTCTCCTCTCAGGAAGCCCGCCCGATCAGAACGTGAATCCCAGGCCGACGAAGTAGGTGTTGTCGTATTCCTCGAGCCCCTCGGGAGGCTCGTTGTCGAATTCGGTGATGACTCCGCCCAGGAGATTCCAGCCTCCCCCGAGGGCCGTCCCCAGCGTCGCCTCGTTGCGGATCTGCCAGTCCGCCGAGTCCTCGAAATTCGGATAGTACGTGAAGAGATCCTTCAGCTCGAAGCCCAGGGGAAGGGCCAGCCTCAGGCGGGCCGCAAAACGGCCGCCCATGTGGGACTCGTCCTCGCCCTCCCGGAAATTGTTGTCGAAGTACGCCAGGCCCGCCTCCACGGCCAGATCCCCCCACGGCTCCTTGAAGACCTCGTAGCCCGCGCCCACGCTCACCACCGTGCCGAGCCTCAGGTCCTTGAAGCGGTCCGACAAGAGCTCCACGCTCGCGTACACGTACAATCCGTCATAGATCCGGTAGAGATACTTCGCCAGGCCGTACGAATTGCGCTCCTGAAGATCCCCGCTGCGCTCGCCGTACCGGAAGATGGCCCGAAGGAGAATCAGGTCCGCTTCGGTTTCGCGGGTGGCCTCCCCGGCCGCCAGAAACGACGTCGTATGGGTGTTTCCGTCCGTGGCCCGAACCGCCAACGTGACGCTTCCGTGCCACTGCGTGGGAGGTTCGTTAAAGTGGGTCACCTTGGCGAACTCCACGTCCACCGGGGGCACGGGGCCTTCCGTTTCCACACGGAGCTTGCCCTCCTGAGGGGTCGAGAGCTTTCCCTCGAGGACTTCGCCCGTGGCCAGCCGGACCCGCACTTTCCCGTCGGTGCGGACGGACGTGACCTGCCCCCAGTCGATCGCCAGCTTCCCCGAGTGCGGCGTCTCGAAGTGGAGCTTGCCCTTGGCGAGCTGGAGAAGCTTTCCGGAAACCCGGTCGCCGTTTTTGAGCTTGACTTCGTCGTCCGCCCGGAGGGCGGGCCCGAGCAGGAGTAAGAGCGGCAGGATCGCGAAGCGTTTCATCACACCCTCCCCGAGTACCGCCGGGACCCTAGCATCTTTCGCAGGGCGCGGCAAGAAAGACCGTTCCCCGCCCCGGCCCGGGGGAATATAATGGCGAGGGCGGCGGCTGCGGGGACAGAGGGGCTTCGGCCGGGCCGAGAAGGGAAAGGAGAACGTATGACCGGACGTGGAATAGCCCTCTGGGCGGCGCTTGCGATGCTCGGAGCGGCCCAGGAAGACCCGCTCTTTTCGAATTCGTACAAGGGAAAGGCGCCTCCCGAAATCGTTTCCGAACCCGGCGCGTGGATCAACGCCTCCGAACCTCTGCGGCTGGAGAAGCTTCGCGGCAAGGTGGTCTGGCTCGAATTCGGGTTCCTCAACTGAGGGGCCTGCCGGCGCATGAAGCCCCACCTGGTCAGGTGGCATAAGGAGTACGCGGAGAAGGGACTCGTCATCCTCGACATCGACGACGGCTCTCAGGACTCGCTCGCCGACCTCAAGGCATCGGTGGAAAAGGAAGGGATCCGCTACCCCGTCCTCTGGGACAAGGACGCCCGCAACATCGGCGCTTACGGCGTTCAGGCCATGCCGGCGGCGTACCTCATCGGAGCCGATGGAAAGGTGGTCTGGGAAGGAGTCCCCGACGCGGGCAAGCCGGAGGAGTACGAGAAGCGGATTCGGGCGGAGCTGGACAAACTGAAGAAATGAGCGGGGCCCGCCCTACCCTCTCAGGGCGGCGACGACCTCGCGGCGCAGGCGCCGCACGTCCGTGGCCTCTCCCGAACGCACCCGGTTGGTCAGGAGGACGACGAAGCGGCGGCGCGCCGGATCCATCCAGACGAGCGTGCCGGTGAACCCGGTATGCCCCACGCCGGGGGCGAAGGGGGGCTCGTCGAAGATGTCCCAGCCCAGCCCGCGGCGATCGCCTCCGGGTCGATCCTGGGGCGAGAACATCGCCTGCAGAGTTTCCGGACGGAGCAGCCGGCCCGCCAGGAGCGCCCGGCAGAACCGGGCCAGGTCGTCCCCCGTGGAAAAGAGCCCCGCATTGCCGGGCTGCCGATCCGCCGTCTCGTACGCCCGCGCGAGCGGGTCGTGCACGCGACCCGCCGGCTCGTCCGACGTGGGGGCGCACCGGGCCGGGTCGGGGTCGAACCCGGTATCCTTCATCCCGAGGGGCTTGAAGATCCTCTCCTCGGCGAACCGGCCGAGGGGAATTCCCGCCGCCTCCTCGACCAACCGGCCGAGGACGATCATGTTGAGTCAGCTGTAGACGGGCTTTTCGCGCCGCACGGGAAGCACCGCGATCTCCTCGAGGATGCTCTCCGGACTCCGCCGGCGTGGGGTGAGGTACGCGGGCAGGCCCGAACGGTGCGCCAGGAGATCGCGGACCGTCACCGGCCGGCCCGCGAGGGCCGCCAGGAATTCGCCCACCGGCCGGTCGAGCGCCAGCCGCCCTTCCTCGACCAGCATCATCGCCGCCGTCGTCGTGGCCACGACCTTCGTCACGGAGGCGAGGTCGAAGACCGTGTCCGGACGCGCCTCGCCGAACGCCTTCCGGTACAGGATGCGGTCCCCCTCCCCCGCCACGACGACCGCCGCCGGAATGCGGTCCTCCTGAAGAATCCGCGCCACGAGCGCGTCGAGCGGAGCGTCCGCCGGCGCGCCGCGGCACGCCGCCAGCGCCGCCCCCAGAAGAAATCCCGCGGCTATCCGCATTCGCTTCCGACCAGCTCCCGGAACGCGGCGCGCAGCCGGGCCGTCACCGGCCCCGGAGCCAGAGGCTTCCCGTCCAGGGCCGTCACCGGCATGATCTCGGCCGTCGTCCCGGTCATGAAAATCTCGTCGGCCTGCCGCGCTTCGGGAAGCTTCACGGGGCGTTCTTCGACGGAAATGTCCAGCCGGCGGGCCAGGAAGAGCGCGATCTCGCGGGTGATCCCGTTGAGGATCCGGGAATCGGCCGGATGCGTCCGCAGGACGTTCTTGAAGACGAAGAAGGCGTTCGACGCCGTGCCTTCGGTGACGGATCCGTCGTCGCGCACGAAGAGCCCTTCGTCGCATCCGGACTCCACGGCTTTCTGGCGCGCCAGAATGTTGGGCAGCAGGCAGATCGTCTTGAGGTGGCAGCGTCCCCAGCGGTCGTCGGGAACGGAGCGGAGCGTGTAGGTTTTGCTCTCGGGAGCGGGCTGGAGGGGACGCGCGTACGCCAGCACAGTGGGCCGGATCCCGGACGGAAACGCGTGGGCCCGGGGAGCCGCCCCGCGCGTGATCTGAAGATAGATCGTGGCCTCCTTGAGGGACCCGAGGACCTGCCGGCAGATCTCGGCCAGCCGCGGAAGCGGTTCCGGCGGCGGGATCCGCACGCCTTCCAGGCTCCGCTCCAGCCGGGCCAGGTGCGCGTCCAATCGAAAAGGCCGGCCGTTGTAGACCCGGATGACTTCGTAAACGCCGTCGCCGAACTGGAACCCGCGGTCCTCCACGGACACGCGCCCTTCCTCCAGCGGAAGCAACGAGCCGTTCAGATAGAGCGTCGTCATGGCCCCCGAGTATACTTCGGCGACGGGGCGACTGCACCGATCCGACGTTCAGGGGATCGGCCGTTCGTAGATGCGCGCCTCCCGCAACCCCGCGCGCGCGTCCAGCTCGTTTTGGATGCGAATGCGGGCGGGGACATCGAACGTCTTGTGGTAGTGCGGCCGGAGCTCCTCCCATCGCTTCCAGAGAATCTCCCCGTCCGCCGAGTCTCCGAGCTGCCCGGTGCGGTGCAGGGTGCGCGCCACCAGAATCTCCTCGCACCAGAAGCAGAAACGGTCGAGGTCCCGCAGCATGGCGCCGCGGCGGCTCCGATCAAGGGTCCAATTGTCGTGCGTTCCGTTCATGAGGCACCGGGCCTCGCTGTGCCAGGCCCCTTCTTCGGCGACGCCTCCCACCCAGAGCACCCCGATGACGCTTTCGGGATCCGGGTTGATCTCGCTCCCCGGCGAAAGATGGGCCCAGGGAAGCAGGCGCCGCTCTTTCGTGTGGGCGATGTTGGAGACGGTGAAGAGCGAAGGCCGGTCCGGCGTGCGCCGCTCGGCCCTCAGCCCCGCCGCGCGGATGTATTCGTCCCGCAGCCCCCCATAAGCATGCCCGAATTCGTGATGGGCGTTGGCGGCGAATCCGACCGCCACGGAGAGGGCCCCGTCCGGAGAGGCGATCTCCCGGGCCAGTCCGCTCGGTTGCATTCCGCGCTCGTTGAGGACGAGCATGACGACGGTCGTGTGCGTGAGCCGCCCCCCGGTCCGCACGCGCGCGGCGTCCAGACGCTCGAGCGCCCGGAAGATGCCGGCGCGGGTCTGCGGTCCGGCGACATCCCCGACGTCGAACGGGGTGGACGCGATCGCGTAGCGGGAACGCCGTTCCCGGGAGGCCCGGGCGGCGCCCGGGGTCCAAAGCCCCCGAACCCGGAAGGCTCCGCGGAACTCCCTCCAGGGAACGTAGGTCAGGAAGCGATCGTACCAGCCCAGGACGTCGCGCTCGAAGCGCTCCCGCTCGTCCTCGAGATATCCGTCGCCCAGGATGACGACCTCGAGCCGGCGCTCCGGGGGGATCTCGACCCGCCGCCCGGGATTTCGCAGGTCGGGCACCCAGGGGCGCTCTTCGGGACTGGCCGCGATGACGTCTTCCTGGGCGGCGCCGGTGCACGCCAGGACGAAGAGGCCGGCGACGATCAGGGGCATGGAATCGGTCCTTCCGGGGACGGCCGGAGCCTCCGGGGCGGCGGCCCCGGAGGCTCCGGTTGGATTCGCGAACTACCCTTTGGCCTCCGACACCTGAAGGAGGGTCAGCGTCTGATTGCCCTTGGCGTCCTCCGAGAGAACCCCGTACAGGACGAAGGGGCCCTCTTTCCCTTTCAGGCCGCTCAGGAAATCCTGGGCGCCCTCTTCTTTGGAGTTGGCCAGAAGGAGCGATCCCGCGTACAGCTTTCCGCCTTTCTCGGTCACCTTGGACGTCACCTTGAGTTTCACCTGGCCGACCTTGTACCGGCCGACGGCCTTGGTGATGTCGGCCATCTTCAGCTTTGGAAACTCCCCGAAGCGCACGATATACGTCCCGGTTCCCGACTGAAAATCATCCTGCTCCACCGCTTTAGAGCCTGCCAGGCTCTTCAGGCCGTTCATGACGGCCTTGCCTCAGCTCGTCGGTCAGCTCAGGCCGCTGACCGTGACCCGAAGCTCGTGCACGTCCTCCAGGGCCGCCCCCGCGTTCGCCGCCGCGAGCGCAAGGACGCCCGCCACCACTGCCGCTGTCTTCATCGCTTACCCTCCTGAAAAGAACCGTTTTTTTGACCGCCGTCGGCCTTGCTTTCTTCCTGCATTCGCGCGATCTCGCGCCGGAGCGCTTCTTCCGCCGCGCCGTGAGACTCCCGAAACCCGCGCGCCGCAACCCGAACGGCGAGCGCCAGGATTCCTGCGCCGGCGCCCAGGGCCGTGAGGCCCGCGGCGACCCAGGCGGTCCGGTCCAGAACTCCGCCCGCACCCGCCGCCAGCAAACCGCCGGCGACCAGGCCCGAGCCCAGCCACGAGCGCGCGCGGAGCGTCACCTCAGGTATCCGAAAAGGTTATACGGATGGGGTTCTTCCCCGTTCGACCCGGACCGAAGGATTTATACCGCCCCGTCTTTGAGCGCCTGGGCGAGTTTGGCGAGGGTCTGCTTGGCGTCGCCGAAGACCATCATCGTGTTCGGCTGAACGAAAAGCTCGTTCTCGATCCCCGCGAATCCGGGATTCATGCTTCGCTTCAGGACGATGACGGCCTTGGCCTGGTCCACGTTCAGCACGGGCATCCCGTAGATCGGGCTGCCGGGCGTATTCTTGGCCGCCGGGTTCACGACGTCGTTGGCGCCGACGACCAGCGCCACGTCCGTGCGCTGGAATTCGTCGTTGATCGTCTCGAGTTCGAAGAGACGGTCGTAAGGAACGTTCGCTTCCGCCAAAAGAACGTTCATGTGGCCGGGCATGCGCCCCGCCACCGGGTGAATGGCGTACTTCACCTGAATGCCGCGCCGCTCGAGCAGGTCGGCCAGCTCGCGCACCGCGTGCTGCGCCTGGGCCACGGCCATGCCGTAGCCCGGGACGATGATGACGGACTGGGCATTCCCCAGGATGGTGGCGGCCTCTTCCGCCGAAGCTTCCTTGACCGTTCCCTTGGCCGCGGCGGCCGAGACGCCCGCGGCCGACGGCGCCGCTCCGAACCCGCCGAACATGACGTTGGCGAGCGACCGGTTCATGGCCTTGCACATGATCTGCGTCAGGATGATGCCCGAGGCCCCGACGAGCGATCCGACGATGATGAGTACATTGTTGCGCAGCACAAATCCCGTGGTCGTCACCGCCATTCCCGAGTACGAATTCATGAGCGAGATCACCACCGGCATGTCCGCGCCGCCGATCGGGATGACGACGAGCCATCCGAGAACCAGCGAGAGCACGACCAGCCCTCCGAAGAGCGCCAGGCTCGCGTCGGCGGCCGGACGCGCGGTCAGAAACGCTCCGATCGCCAGGGCCCCCAGGAGAAGCGCGAGATTCAGAAAATGCTGGCCCGGGAAGAGAATCGGACGGCCCGAAATCAGTTCCTGAAGCTTGGCGAACGCGGCCATCGACCCCGTGAAGCAGACGCCGCCGATCAGGACCGAAAGATGCACGGGAATGGACCCCGCCACGTCCAGCGCCTCGGCGCCGGCGATGCCCTGGCGCATGAGGCCGTGCTTGTGCACGAACTCGACCACGGCCACGAGAAGCGACGCCGCCCCGCCGAAGCCGTTGTAGAGCCCGACCATCTGCGGCATGGCCGTCATCTTCACCTTGTAGGCGGACACCAGGCCGATCGCCGAGCCCAGCGCGACGCCTCCGAGAATGATGACCAGATTGTTGATGAGCGCGCCGCCCCGCGTCCCTCCGACTCTCCAGAAGAACGTGGGCACCACCGTCAGCGCCATCGCCGCCATCGAGATGAAGTTGGCGCGCCGGGCCGTCCGGGGAGACGCCAGGCCCTTCAGGCTCAGCATGAAGAGGAGGGAGGCGAGAAAATAACAGATTTCGACGGGAATGTTCATTTCTTCTTCTTGAACATTTGAAGCATGCGGTCCGTCACGGCGTAGCCGCCCACCACGTTGATCGTCGCCAGCGTCACCCCGAGGAAGGCCAGCACGCCCTTGAAGTCCCACGAGGCGTAGACCGCCGCCAGGATCGCGCCCACCAGGGTGATGCCCGAGATCGCGTTCGATCCGGACATGAGCGGCGTATGAAGAAGCGGCGGCACCTTGGAAATGAGTTCCACCCCGGCCGCCACCGCCAGCGCGAAGATGTAAAAGACCAGGACCCAGTAATGCGCTTCCGTCATTTCATCGCTTCCTTCACCTTCGGGTGCACGACCTCCCCTTCCCGCGCGATGACGCACCCGCGGGTGATTTCCTCGTCCAGGTTGATCTTCCAGGCTCCGTCGGCGGTCAGATGGAGAAGGAGCTTTTCGATGTTCCTCGAGAAGACCAGGCTCGCGTTCTGGGCCACCTGGCTCGGGGCGCTCATCGGTCCGAGGATCGTCACCCCGTGCCGGACGACTTCCCTGCCGGGCTCGGTCCCCACGACGTTGCCTCCCTGTTCGGCCGCCAGGTCCACCACGACCGATCCCGGCCGCATCGACCGGAGATGCTCGTCCGTCACGAGCGTCGGAGCCTTCCGTCCCGGGATGAGGGCGGTCGTGATCACCACGTCCGCCTTCGCAATGGCCTGCGCGATCAGCTCGGCCTGCTTGCGCTTGTACTCCTCCGACTGCTCGGCGGCGTACCCGCCCTGACCGGTTTTCACTTCCACGCCCTTGACCTCGAGGAACTTGCCCCCGAGGGACTCCACCTGTTCCTTCGTCTCGGGACGCACGTCGGTGGCCTCCACCACCGCGCCCAGACGGCGCGCCGTGCCGATCGCCTGAAGCCCGGCCACCCCCGCGCCCATGACCAGCACGCGCGCCGGCGTGAGCGTCCCCGCCGCGGTCATCAGCATCGGGAAAATCTTCGGCAGCTTCGCGGCCGCCGCGACCACGGCCCAGTAGCCGGCCAGATTCGCCTGCGACGAGAGAACGTCCATCGCCTGGGCGAGCGTCGTCCGAGGGATCATGTCGAGCGCCACGACGAGCATCCGCCGCGCCGCCAGCGCGCGCACAAGGTCCGCGTTGGACAGCGGGTAAAGGAGACTCACCAGCGCCGTCCCTTCCCGGAACCGGGCGATCTCCTCGGGCGCGGGCTTATTCACCTTCACGATCGCGTCCGCCCGGGACACGAGCTCCTCCACCGAGGCCACGACCGTGGCCCCCGCGTCCCGGTATTCCGCATCCGACACGAACGCCCCTTCGCCCGCCCCGGCCTGGACGAGGACCTCGATTTTCCGGGGAGCCAGCTTGCGGACCGTCTCGGGAACGATCGCCACGCGGCGCTCGAACGGAGCGATCTCCCGCGGAATCCCGATTTTCATGGCGAGCCTTCTTACCTTTTCGGGGCGGAGAAATCAAACATTTGATCCGCCGCCCGCGCCGCACGGGCTCATTCCGCCGTGTCGATCTGGGCCTTCTGGAGCCGCCCGCTGTAGTCCACGTAGACCGTCTTCCACTCCGTGAAGACCTCGTAGATCGGATGGGCCCCTTCCCGGTGCCCGTTGCCGGTGCTCTTCGTGCCCCCGAAGGGAAAGTGACACTCCGCTCCGATCGTCGGCGCGTTCACGTACACGATTCCCGCGTCGATCTCCCGGACGGCGGCGAAGGCCCGGTTGACGTCGCGCGTGTAGATCGAACTCGACAGCCCGTACTCGACGTCGTTGAGCACCCGAAGCGCCTCGTCCAGGTCGCCGACCGTGAGGACGGCCACGACGGGACCGAAGATCTCCTCCCGCGCGATCCGGGCCTCCGGCCGGACGCCGTCGAAGATCGTGGGCTTGTAGAAGCATCCTTTCCGCAGGGCCCCTTCCGTCGCCGGCTCTCCTCCCAGAACGAGCGATCCTTCCTTGCGGCCCACTTCCACGTAGGCCTGGACCGCTTCGACGCGGGCGGGGTTGATGAGAGGGCCCACGTCGGTTTTCTCGTCCAGGCCGTTTCCCAGCCGAAGCGTCCGCGCCCGCGCGAGGAACCGCTGGAGGAAGTCGTCGTGGATCTTCCGATGGAGGATGAGCCGGGACGTCGCCGTGCAGCGCTGGCCCGTCGTGCCGAACGCCCCCCACAGCGCGCCCTCCAGGGCGAGATCGAGGTCCGCGTCGTCCATCACGATCTGAGCGTTCTTGCCGCCGAGTTCCAGGGACAGCCGTTTGAGGGCCGGCCCGGCGGCGCCGGCGATCTCGCGCCCCGCGGCCGACGACCCCGTGAAGCTGAGGACCCGCACGTCGGGATGGCGCACGAGCGCCGCGCCGACCTCGGAGCCGCGGCCGTGAACGAGGTTGAAGACGCCGGGGGGCACGCCCGCCTCGGCGAGCACCCGGGCCAGAAGCTCCGCGCAATAAGGCGTATCGCTGGCGGGCTTGAGAACCACGGTGTTCCCGGCCACGAGCGCGGGAAAGGTCTTCCAGGCGGGGATCGCCATCGGAAAGTTCCAGGGCGTCACCAGGCCGGCCACGCCGATCGGCGCGCGCATCGTCCATCCCGCCTTGTCGGGAAGCTCGCAGGGGGCGGTGAAGCCGTGCAGGCGGCGACCTTCTCCGGCGTGCAGAAAGGCCGTGTCGATCGCCTCCTGGACGTCGCCCCGGGCTTCCTGGATCACCTTGCCCATCTCGCGCGTCATCGCCCGGGCCAGTTCCTCCTTGCGCGCGCGGAGCAGCTCGCCGGCGCGGAAGAGGATCTCTCCGCGCCGGGGCGCCGGGGTGCGGCGCCACGCGGGAAACGCCCGGCGGGCCGCCGCGACCGCGTCCTCCACGTCCTCGGGACCGCTGGCCGGGAACTCCCCGATCACGTCTTCGAGATCCGCCGGGTTGCGGTCCTGGAAGGTCCGGCCGCTCCGCGCCGGGACCCACCGCCCGTCGATGTAGTTGAAGCATTTCATGGCGATCCGCCTTTCCTCCCTTCCCGTTCCCCGCGGGTCACAGGTTCTGGTACGACGGGCCCCCGCCTCCCTCCGGGGGCACCCATCGGATGATGCCGTAGGGATCCATGATGTCGCACGTCTTGCAATGGACGCAGTTGGAGGCATTGATCTGAAGGCGGCCCACGTCCTTCTCGTCCTTCCGGACCCACTCGTAGACCGCCGCGGGACAGAAATGCTGGCAGGGGTTCCCGTATTCGCGCACGCAGCGGGACACGCAGAGATCCGGCTCGAGAACGAGCAGGTGGCACGGCTGATCCTCCTCGTGCATCGTGCCCGACACGTAAAGGTCCGAGAGCTTCGAAAACGTCAGCCGGTCGTCGAACGCAATCCGCGCCGGCCGCGCCTGGGGGGTGCCGTGGTAGCGCTCGATCGTCTGCATCCGCGTGTGACCCGGCGCCAGACGAACGCCCGCGAAGGGGCTCCAGCCGCCGGATACCTCGGCGAAGGCGGCTCCCAGAAGACCGGCGGCGAATCCGTATTTGAATCCCTTCTTAAAGTGCCGGGACTTCCAGAGCTCCCGGCGGATGAAGCTCCCTTCGATGCGCGCGCCGTACGACGCCAGCGTCCGGTCGGAGAAGTCCCCCTTCTCCAGCGCCTCGAACGCCGTCTCCGCCGCCAGCATGCCGCTTTTCAGGGCCAGATGGACGCCCTTGAGCCGCTGGGGATCCAGGAGCCCCGCGCCATCCCCGGCCAGGAGCGCCCCCGGCATGTGCAGGCGGGGCACCGAATACCAGCCCCCCTCGGGGATGGTCTTGGCGCCGTATTCGACGAGGCGCCCGCCTTCGAGCATCGACCGGATCTTCGGGTGCGTCTTGAAGCGCTGGAACTCGTGGTGCGAATCGGTGAACGGATCCTTGTAATCGAGCCCGACCACGAACCCGATGTCGAGCCGGTCCCGGGACATGGAGTAGATGAATCCGCCGCCGAACTGGTCGTTCCGCAGCGGCCATCCCATCGTGTGGATCACGCGGCCGCGCGGAACGGTCCCGGCAGGAAGCTCCCAGATCTCCTTGACCCCCGCGGCGTAAACCTGAGGCTGGCGTCCTTCGTCGAGCCGGAAGCGCTCGACGAGCAGCCGCGTGAGCGATCCGCGCGGGCCTTCGCTCACGACGGTGACCTTCGCCCGAAGATCCACCCCGGGCTCGAAGTTGGGTTTCCGCTGTCCGCGGCGATCCACCCCCTTGTCGCCCGTGCGCACGCCGACCACGCGCCCCTCTTCGATGAGGGGCTCCACCGCCGCGAAGCCCGGGAAAAGATTCACCCCCAGCGCCTCCGCCTGCCGGCCGAGCCACCGCACCAGCTGCGCGAGCGACACGATGAGATGTCCGTGGTTGCGGAGGGAAGGCGGCGTGAAAGGCAGCGCCGCGCACTCGTCCCGAGTGAGAAACCAGACGTAGTCCTCTTCCACGGGCGATTCGATCGGCGCCCCCTGAGATTCGAAGTCCGGGAAAAGCTCCCGAAGCGACTTCGGGTCCATGACCGCGCCGGAGAGGGTATGAGCTCCGATTTCCCGTGCCTTGTCGAGGACCGCGATGTTGACCGCCCGGCCGGACGCCTTGGCAAGCTGGGCCAGGCGGATGGCTCCTCCCAATCCGGCCGGACCGGCGCCGACGAAAAGAACGTCCACCTCGAGGACTTCGCGCTCGGCCATGGCGCCGCGTATTGTAGGAACTCCGACGGGTCGGCGTCCACCCCGCGGGACGCTCGACGGAATCCTACGGGTCGGGCGCCCCGCTCAGAGGGGAATCCTCGGGGTTGAACCGGAAGGGCACTTCAGGGAGAGGCTCCACCGGACGCGTTGGAAGATCCGCGGGCGGAGATCCGCGCATCTGCCTCAGAAAGGCCCCATGAAGGGTGTGGAACTTCTCGCGCTCCTTCTGGACTTCGATCGCGTCCACGAGGGCGGCGACGAGCATCCCCGCCCCGGCGGCGGCCGCGGCCGCGCCAGCCGCCCGCGTGCGGGCCGAGCGGCGCCGATCCTGCGCCAGATCCGTCCCGATCGCGGTCGCCATGACGCCCCCGGCGGCCATGAGGGTGGAGCCCGGAGAGTGAAGGGCCTCGGGAGGGACGTACGGGTTCGGCGATGCGGCCCGCCCGGCGCAGCCCGCCAGCACCGCTCCCAGCAGCCCCACGACGGCCTTCTTCATGGCTTTATCCGCCGGGCCAGGATGGCCCGACGCTCCCTCTCTGGATGGCTTCCCGTCGCCGGTTCTCCTCCGAGCGCTTTCCGCCGCCCCATCCACCTCCGTCCGGGCCGGCATGAATTTCACAGTACCACCCTTCCGTCCCTCCTTCAAGCCGAGCCCCACCGAGGCCCCTCCGGGGTATAATCTCTCTCGAACCATGACGCACGGCCCGGGACCGATCCTGAAGATCCGCTCCGAGGACCTCGAGCCCGGCGTCGGGCTCATCGAGCTGCAGGGGTCCCTGGACGCTTCCAATGTGTCCCTGTTCCGCTCGCTCGCCGAAGGCTTCTTCCTCCGGGGAATCTACCGCCTGGTGGTCGATCTCGGAAAGGCGAATTACGTGGCCTCCGCCGGGTTCAGCGCGTTTCTGGCCTGCCTGGACACGGCGCGCAGGCGGGGAGGCGGCCTTGCCTTCGCCCGGCCGACGCTTCAGGTCCGGGAGGTCTTTTCGCTGATGGGGCTTCTGGACTCCGTGACGGTGGCCGAGGATGTTCCTTCCGCGGCGGCCGCGCTGCGGGGAACGCGGACGCGCTAGCGGTCGATCTCGCCGAGGACGATGTCGATCGATCCGAGGATGGCGATGAGATCGGCGATGAGCACGCCCTTGCCCGCCTCCGACATGATCGCCAGATTGACGAAGCTCGGCGCGCGGACCTTGACCCGGGTGGGCGTCTCGGAACCGTCCGAGATGATGTAGAACCCCAGCTCCCCGCGGGGGTTCTCGATGCACGTGTAGGCTTCACCCTTGGCCGGCTTGATCTTGCGCAGATCGGCGGCCACCTTCCCCGCCGGCAGCCCTTCCATGGCCTGGCGCACGATCTTGCAGGATTCGATCATCTCCTCGATCCGCACCCAGTAGCGGTTCCAGCAGTCGCCCAGAACCCCCACCTTGTCGCTGCCGAGACACGTCTTGAACTGGAACTTGTCGTACCCCGAATAGGGCATGGCCTTGCGGACGTCGTAATCGACCCCGGACGCCCGAAGGTTGGGACCCGTCAGCCCGTAATCCACGGCCATCGCCGCCGGAATCACGCCGAGTCCCCGCGTCCGCGTGATGAAGATCTGGTTGTAGCTGAGCAGCTCGTTATAGTCCTTCAGGCGGTCGTCGAAGATGTCCAGGAAGTTGAACACCATCTCGGCGAACTTCTTGTCCACGTCGCGCATGACGCCGCCGACCTTCACGTAGTTGTACGTGAGCCGCGCCCCGCAGACGTACTCGAACATGTTCAGGATCATCTCGCGCTCGCGGAACGCGTAGAGGAACGGCGTGAACGCGCCGATGTCCAGACCGTACGTCCCGAAGGCCAGCAGGTGCGAGGCGATCCGGTTGAGTTCCGCCATGATGACGCGGATGTACTGCGCGCGCGGCGGGACTTCCACCTGAAGCAACCGCTCCACCGCCAGGCAGAAGCCCAGGTTGTCGCTCATCGACGAGAGGTAATCCATCCGGTCCGTGTACGGCACGAATTGCTCGTACCGGAGGTTCTCGCCGATCTTCTCCGCGCACCGGTGGAGGTACCCCACGACGGGGGTCACCTCGCTGACCAGCTCGCCGTCCGTGCGGATCATGAGGCGCAGGACCCCGTGGGTGGAGGGGTGCTGCGGCCCCATGTTGAGCAGCATGTCCTGGGTTTCGAGCGCCTTACCCGCGTGGGTCATGGAGCGGATCCTCGGATCCCCGGATCAGTTGAGGGGCTTGACTTCCGCGTAGGAGCCCTTGCGGCCCGGAAGCGCGGGGGTCACGAGATACGCGTCCCGGTCCACCTCGGGGTCCTTGGCCAGCGTCTGCCGCTGAATCTTCTTCTGCAGCTTGATGATTCCGTCCAGAAGCGCCTCCGGCCGCGGGGGACAGCCCGGCACGTACACGTCCACCGGCACCACCTTGTCCACCCCCTTGACCACGGAGTAGCCCCACTTGTAATAGGGCCCGCCCCCCACGACGCAGACGCCCATGGC
>DATLZA010000166.1 GCA_035574235.1 Planctomycetota bacterium
GGCTCGGAAGCGGCGCCCTCCGCGCCGCCCGCCTCGGGCCCGGCCTCAATCCGCACCGCCCGCCGGTCCCGAAGCCGCCCCAGGCGTCCCTGGAACTTCGGACGTCCCTCCACCGAAACGACGACCGCTCCTCCCTGCGGATGGCGCGTCGCCAGGAGGTCCCCGGGACGAAGATCCCGCAGGTCGCGCAGGCGGATCGAAGCGGCCGGAAGAGACACCTCGATCCGAAGCCCCGCCCCCGCCAGGCCTTCGGCCGGCCCTTCCGGCGACGCCGCGCGCGACGGCGATCCCCCCTTGGGCGCCCCGACCAGGCGCTCGAGCCGGCTCTGGATCGCCACGAAGGGGTAACCCACGTCCACGCAGCCCCGCCGATCCCCGATCACCACCTCGAGAACCACCCCGACCGCCGGTTCGTCCGCGTTCGGCAACGCCGCCAGCGCCGGGTCGCTCTCGCGCCGCAGCACCCGGAACTCGCCCGGCCCGGTCGGCGCCCAGGCTTCCTTCAGGAGATCCAGCGCCCGTCCCAGCACCGCCTCCATCACGTTCCATTCCAGAACCGACAGCGGCCGGTCCGGCGGAACCGCCCCCACCCGCGCGGACCCCAGAAGCCGCTCGATCATCGGCCAGGCCACCGACGGATTGACCTCGAAAAGAAACGCCCTTTCCTCCCCGCTCCAGGAGACGACCGAAAAGACCGTGGGACGCGGCAGGGACTGGACGAAATCGCGCAGAATCACCTGGTGAACCCCGGCCACCTTGACCTCGACCGGCGTTCGAAGGAGGGCGGCCAGCGCCGCCTGAAGGCTTCGCGCGTAGAGCTCGTGCAGCGCTTCCAGGGCCCGGATCTGCTCCCCGGACAGGCGCACCGGACGGCGGAAATCGTAGGGAACCGCGGTCGCCTCGGAAGGAAGCTCCCCCGCACCGCTGTCGATGGCGCTCAACAGCGCATCGACCTCGTGCTGGGACAGGATCTTGTCGGACTCGGGCACCTCCCCTCTCCTCCTTTCCGGGGGACGCCGATCAGTCGATCAACCGCTCCCCCTGAGCCACCTGCTTCCAGCCGCGAAGCACCGACTCGACGTACACCGGATCGTTCTCGAGCGCGCGCACCTCGTCCCGAAGCGCCTGGTTGGCCCGGCGCAGGGCTTCGATCCGGCGGGCCAGCTCCGCGCGTTCGCGCCTCAGACGGGACGTCTCCTGGCGCGCCCCCAGAGCCTGAAACGCAAGCCCCGCCATCAGGAGCCCGACCGCGATCCCCCACAGAGGCCCCCGGAGGCGTCCCCACGCCCCCGCCGACCTCTCTTTCCAAACCCTTGGCCCCAGCGTCATTATACGCCTCCGGTACCCTACTTGACGGAAAAACTGACCGGTGCTATCCTCAGACACGTTATCGACATGCTCTTCCTTTTTGCTAAATATGGAAGAAAGGAGCTCGTCGTCTTTTCGCTCCTCTGGGCGGCTCTCGGAACGGCGCTCTGGTTCGCCCACCCCGCCGCCGCCGCCGTCCCCGCCCTGGGCCTCCTTTTCACGTTGAACTTCTTCCGGGACCCCGAACGCGCCATCCCCCAGGAAGCCGACCTCCTCGTCTCCCCCGCCGACGGCACCGTCGTCGAAATCTCCGAGGTCCAGGAGGACGAATTTCTCCGGGCCCCCTGCCACAAGATCGGCATCTTCCTTTCGGTCTTCGACGTCCACGTCAACCGCTCTCCGTGCGATGGAACCGTGCGGGCCACCCGCTACCGTCCGGGAAAGTTCCTCGACGCCCGCCATCCCGACTGCGGCCGCGTCAACGAGTCCAACGCCATCCACGTCGGAGACGTCCTCGTCAAGCAGATCGCCGGGGCGATCGCCCGCCGCATCGTGTGCGAGGCCAAGCCCAACGACGTGCTGGCCCGGGGCCAGCGCTTCGGCATGATCAAGTTCGGCTCCCGCACGGAGCTCTACATCCCGAAGGACCGCGTCGCGGAACTCCGCGTCCGGATCAACGACAAGGTGAAAGGTGGACAGACCGTCATCGCCCGAACCCGTTAGCCGGCGGTGGCCTTTCCGGCGCCCGGGGCGCCCCCGGCCCCTGCGCACGATCGCGCTCCTGCCGACCCTGATCACGCTGGGCAACGGGGTCTGCGGGCTGGCCGCCATCTTCGCCATCGGAACCGGCCTTCATACCGAGGCCGAGCGCCACTTCACGCGCGCCGCGTGGCTCATCCTCGGGGCCATGATCTTCGACGCCCTGGACGGCTTCGTCGCCCGCATGACCCGCACGGCGTCCGCCTTCGGGGCGCAGCTGGACTCCCTCTGCGACCTGATCACGTTCGGAGTGGCCCCCGGTTTCCTCGTTTTCGCCGTCACGCGGGGCGCCGACGGCTTCTGGGAGCGCCCCATCCAGGTGGCCTGCATCCTCTACGCCCTCTGTGCCCTCATCCGCCTGGCGCGCTTCACGGTGGAAACCACGCCGGACGAAAGCTCCCACCGCGAATTCGCCGGCCTCCCCTCCCCGGCCGCCGCCGGAGTCCTGGCCGCGGCGGTTCTCCCCTCGCGCGTCCTGCCCCAGGCCGTCGTGGATCTCATCCACCCCGCGCTGCCGGGCCTCACGCTGGCCATGGCGGTGCTGATGGTTTCGCGGGTCAAGTATGTCCACGTCATCAATCGCCTCCTCCGCGGCCGGCGCCCGTTCGTAACCCTGGTGGAGCTGGCCCTCCTGGCCGCGCTCGGCGTCATCTTCCGGGAATTCGTGCTCTTCCTGGCCTTCTTCGCCTACGCGGCCTCGGGCCCCATCCTGGGGATGCGCAAGCGCCTGGCCCGGCGGCCGGCGCCCGCGGGCGTCCTGGCCCCTCCTCCCCGCGAGCGGCCGGGGGCCTGAGTTCCTCCCGAGAAAGGGGTCCGTACGATGCCGGCCGAACCCGACGACCTTCCCCAGACCCCTCCGGCGGTGCTCGCCTACATCGGTCTGGGATCCAACCTCGGCGACCGTCTCGGAACCCTCCGCGCCGCCCTGGCCCGCCTGGCGCCCCGCCGCGTGTCTTCGATCGTCGAGACCGAGCCGTGGGGCCGGACGGGACAACCGCGCTTCCTCAACTGCGTGGCCGAAATCGAAACCGACCTCCCGCCCGAGGCGCTCCTGGACCGCCTCCAGGCGCTGGAGCGGGAATTCGGCCGCGTGCGCGCGCAACGCTGGGGACCGCGGACGCTCGACCTCGACCTTCTGCTCTACGGCGATCTCGAAATCCGCACCCCCCGGCTCGTCGTGCCCCATCCCTTCCTGGCCGAGCGCCGGTTCGTGCTGGAGGGCCTCGCCGAACTGTGCCCCGACCGGGCGGTCCCCGGGCGGGGACGCACCGTCCGCGAGCTCTTGGAAAGGGCCGCCTGATGCGCACCCTCGAAACGATCCGCGACATCCAGGACTACGTGACCGGATGCCGCAAGAAAGGCCTCACGATCGGCTTCGTGCCGACCATGGGCGCCTTCCACGAAGGACACCTTTCCCTCATGCGGCAGGCCCGCCGGGACAACCGGGCCGTCATCGTCAGCATCTTCGTCAACCCGCTTCAGTTCTCCGCCGGCGAAGACTACGACCGGTACCCCCGGCGCCTCGAGCAGGACGCCCGCCTGGCCGAGTCCGAGGGCGTGGACGTCCTCTTCATCCCCTCCGTCGCCGAGATGTATCCGAAAGGGTTCGACACGCACGTCGATCAGACGGACCTGCCGTCGAAGCTCTGCGGCCCTTTCCGGCCCGGCCACTTCCGCGGCGTCCTGACGGTCGTCACGAAGCTCCTCAACATCGTCAAGCCCGACCGCGCCTACTTCGGCCAGAAGGACTACCAGCAGTTCCTCATCATCCGCCGCGCCGTCATCGACCTCAACCTGGACGTCGAGGTCCGGCTCCTGCCCACCGTGCGGGAGGAGGACGGCCTGGCGATGAGTTCCCGGAACGTCTACCTCGGGCCCAAGCAGCGCAAGGACGCAACCTGCCTCTACCGCGCGCTGCGGCGGGCGGAGGAACTGGTGGCCGCGGGCGAAAGCTCGGCCGCGCGCGTGGCCGCCGAGATGAAGCGCCTCATCCACCGCGTCAAGGGCACCCGCATCGACTACGTGGCGATCGTGAACTCCGAAACCCTGGAACCCGTCAAGGAGATCAAGGGCAAGACGCTCATCGCCCTGGCGGTCCGCATCGGCAAAGCCCGGCTCATCGACAACATCATCGTCTGAGCCGCCCCGCCGGGGCCGGCGCGCGCGGCCCTTCCCCCATGGCCCGGATCGTCCGCCGGTTCTGCCCCGCCAAGATCAACCTCTTCCTCGAGGTCCGCGGCCGCCGCCCGGACGGTTACCACGAGATCCTGACCGTCATGGCGCCGGTGGATCGGGGAGACCTTCTCGAAGTGCGCGAGGCCCGCGGCTTCTCGCTCGAGGTCGAAGGAGCGTCCCTCCCCGGCCCGAACACCGTGGAGAACGCCTGGCGGGCCGCGCTGCGGCGGCGGCGCCTCCCGGGCGCGCGCGTGCGCCTCGTCAAGCGCATCCCCGCCGGAAGCGGGCTCGGCGGCGGAAGTTCCGACGCCGCCTTCTTCCTGCGGGCGCTCGAGGACCTCTACGGCCCGATCCCCGACCTCGAGGGCGCCGCCGCCGAGGTCGGCAGCGACGTTCCCTTTTTTCTCTCCGGAGGCCCCGCCCTCTGCCTGGGCCGCGGGGAACGCGTGGTGGCGCTGGCCCGCGCCCCCCGCCTCCATGGAGTCGTCCTCTGGCCGGGCTTTCCGCTTTCGACCGCCTCCGTCTACGCCCGCGTTCGAGAATTCTTGACGAAACCCTCTCCCGACGTCATGAATTTCTTAAACGCCCTTGTCCGGGGGGACGCGGCGCGCCTGGGGCGCGCGCTGTTCAACCGGCTGGAGGGGCCGGCGTTCGCGCGGCGTCCCGAGCTGGCGCGCCTGCGGGACCGGATGGCGCGCCTGCCGTTCGCCGCCGTGCGCCTGACCGGTTCCGGCTCGGCCCTGTACGGGCTGTGCGCCTCCCGCGCGGAGGCCCGCCGCCTGGCCGACCGGCTCCGGCGGGACCGGCCGGGGGCGTTCGTGACGGAATTCGCCGATTGGCCGGGGGAGGAGCCGTGGAGATCACCGAGATCCGCATCAAGCTGACGTCCCAGCGCGCCGACAAGCTGCGGGCGTTCTGCTCGGTTACGTTCGACAACGCGCTCGTCATCCGCGACCTCAAGATCATCGAGGGACAACGGGGAGTCTTTGTCGCCATGCCCTCGCGCAAGATCTCCGACCGCTGCCCCCGATGCTCCGCCAAAAACCACGTCCGCGCCAAGTTCTGCAACGAATGCGGCCACCGGCTGGCGCCCGACCGGGTCGAACAGGCCGGCGCCGGCCGACCCAAGCTCTACGCCGACATCGCCCACCCCATCAACGCCGCCGCCCGCGAGGCCCTCGAGGCGCGGATCCTGGCCGCCTACCGCGAGGAACTGGAAAAGTCCCGCCTCCCCGGCTACCGGCCCGTCGAGATCTACGAGCCCTCGGAGGACCCGGACTGATTCCGCCCGCGACTCGACCCGGACCCGCCCGCGTGCTATAGTGTCCTCGGGCCGCCGCGGCCCCTCGGAAAGAGATTCATGGCCGACCCCGACGCCCCCGCCTTCACGGGCCGCAGCCCGGGCTCCGGCGGAGCCGCATCCGCCGCCGAACGGCTGCGCCGCATCCCGAAGGTGGATGTCCTTCTGGCCCACCCCGGCGCCCAGCCGCTCATCGCCGAAAGCGGTCGGGAACTGTTCGCTTCGTGCCTCGACGAAGTCCTCGACGGCCTGCGCGCCCGCCTGCGCGCGGGCGCCGAGGAGCCCGTGGACGCCCCGGCGATCCTGGCGGCCGTGCGGGAACGCCTCGCCGCGCGCCGCGCCCCGAAACTCTGCCGCGTCCTCAACGCCACCGGCGTCATCCTCCACACCGGACTCGGACGCGCCGTCCTGGCCCCGGCCGCCCTCGAGGCGATCGCCCGCGAACAGCGGGGCTATTCCCTCCTCGAGGTCGACCGCGACACGGGCGAACGCTCCATCCGCGAAACCCCCGTCGTCGAGCTCATCCGCCGGATCACGGGCGCCGAGGCCGCCACCGTCGTCAACAACAACGCCGGCGCCACGCTGCTTTCCCTGGCGGCGCTGGCCCGCGACCGGGAAGTCGTCACCTCGCGCGGCCAGCTCGTCGAGATCGGCGGCTCCTTCCGCATCCCGGACGTCATGAAGCAGTCGGGCGCGATCCTCGTCGAGGTCGGAACGACCAACAAGACCTACCTTTCCGATTACGAAGCCGCCCTCACGGACCGCACGGCCCTCCTGCTGCGCGTGCACACCTCCAACTACCGCATCGTGGGATTCACCCATTTCCCCCCGCTCGAGGAGCTCGTGGAGCTGGCGCGCCGCCGGGGCCTGCGGGTCATGGATGATCTCGGCTCGGGCGCCTTCGTCGACCTGGCCCCCTTCGGGGTGACGGACGAACCCACCGTCCAGGCCAGCGTCCGCGCCGGGGCCGACGTCATCACCTTCAGCGGCGACAAGCTCCTCGGAGGTCCCCAGGCGGGACTCATCGTGGGCCGCGCCGAGGCGGTCGCGCAGATCCGCCGCCACCCGCTCTTCCGCGCCCTCCGCGTGGACAAGCTCACGCTCACCGCGCTCGAGGCCACGCTCAAGCTCTACCTCGACCGCGAGCGGCTCTTCCGGGAGCTTCCGACCCTGCGCATGATCGCGCTCTCCCGGGAGGAGTGCGACCGGCGCGCGCGGGCGCTGGCCGAACGGCTCCGCGACGTCCCGGGGCTCGAGGTCGAAGTCCAGGACGACGCCAGCGAATTCGGCGGCGGGTCGGTGCCCACGCGGCAGCTCCCCACGCGCGTGGTGGCGATCCGCCCGGCGTCCCTCTCGCTCGAAGCGCTGGCCGCGCGGCTGCGCCGCGGCGATCCCTGCGTCTTCGCCCGCATCGCCCGCGAGCGCCTGCTCCTGGACGTCCGCACGCTCCAGGACGGGGAGGACGAGGAGCTCGCCGCCGCCGTGCGGCGCGCCGCCGGCGCCGGCCGGGTCTAGATTTCGCCGAACCCCGCCGATATAATCCCGCCTCGATGTCCACCGGCCGGGGCGACCTCTTGCTGGGAAAGATCGCGCTTCGGGAGGGGCTGGTCACGAAAGAACAGCTCTTCGACTGCCTCCAGGCCCAGGAGCGCAATCCGTCCCGGTCCCTGGGTTCGATCCTGATCTCCCGCGGCTACCTGCGGCAGGAGGACGTGGACCGCCTGGTCCGCCTCCAGAAACAGGCGTTCGAGACCGACCCCTCCTCCGGCGCCCCGCGGCGCCGCGGGCCCCTCTTCGGCAAAATCCTCGTGGACCGCGGGCTGGCCACCGAGTACCAGGTCAACGAGTGCCTCCGCCTCCAGGGCCGCATGGCCGAGCTCGGGATCCAGCCCGTTCCCGCCCTCGGGGAAATCCTCATCCGGCGCGGGTACCTGGACCGCGAGGCGGTCGAGACCGCGCTGCAGCTGCAGAACCTCGAACTCTACACCTGCCCCGACTGCGGCGCGCCGCTCGAAGGCGGTCCCGAGCCGGATCCGTCCGGCCAGACGTACGCCTGCCGGGCCTGCGGCGCCCGGGTGCCGCCCCTTTTGGCCAAGATGGCCACCGCGCTCAAGGAGGCGCTCGAAGAGGCGTCCCGCGAGCACGACGTGGATCTCCCCGAAGAGGTCCGCCGCGCCGCCGCCGACGCTTCTAAGCGCTTCGGCAAGTACGTCCTCATCCGGGAAATCGGCCGCGGCGGCGCCGGCATCGTCTACAAAGCCTGGCAGCAGGACCTCAACAAGATCGTGGCGCTCAAGATCCTCCCCCATGAAAGCGACACCGCGGCGGGCGTGAAAACCCCCTTTGGAGACGTGGAGGACGTCAAGCGGTTCTACAACGAGACCCGCGCTCACGCGGAGCTCCAGCACCCCAACATCGTCCCCATCCTCGACTTCGGCGTCGTGGACGACCACTTCTACTACACGATGACGTACATCGAAGGGGTCACCCTCGACGGCGTGGTGCGCGAAGGACTGGACGAGCGCGCCTTTCAGACGACCTTCATTCCCTCCGCCGGCGAGCCCGCGCCCCCCCGGCGCGAAACGGCCCGCATCGTCAAAGGCAAGGGGATGCCCCTGCGCAAGGCGCTCGAGATCCTGCGGGATCTGGCGCTGGCCGTGCAGTACGCCCACGAGCGCGGCGTCTACCACCGCGACATCAAGCCGGCCAACATCATCCTGGACAAGGACGGCAAGCCCTGGCTCATGGACTTCGGCCTGGCCAAGGTGACCCGCATCGGCGACAGCGCCTACGTCAAAGGCGTCATCATGGGCACGCCCTACTACATGCCCCCCGAACAGGCGATCGGGGACATGGAGCAGGTGGACGACCGGAGCGACATCTACTCCCTGGGAGCCGTCCTTTACGAAATGGTCAGCGGCTACTGCCCCTTCACGGGCAAGACGCCCGACGAGGTGCTGGCGCTCCTGCCCAAGCAGCCTCCCGAGCCGGTCCGCTCCCACGTGCCCCAGCTCCCGGAGGAAGTGGCGGCGATCATCGAGAAGGCGATGCGGCGCGAGAAACACCGCCGGTATCCCTCCGCCCGCGCGCTGGCGGAGGACATCGAAAACTACCTGGCCGGCCGGCCGCTCAACCTCGAGCCCCAGGGCGCCCGCCCTTCCTCCCTCTGGGGAAAAATCCGGGGCCTCTTCGGAGGCGACTAAACGAGCCGCGGAAGCTCCGCCAGCGACCGGATCGTCGGAATCCCATCCGCCGCGGCCGTCCCCTCGCGGTCCAAAAGCACCGCCCGCAGGCCCGCCGCAAGCGCTCCTTCGACATCCTCGTCCGCCAGGTCCCCGACATGGAGCGCTTCCGCCGCGGCCACGCCCGCCCGCGCCAGGGCCTCCCGGAAGATCCGGGGATCCGGCTTGCGCGCCCCCGCCTCCGCCGAAATCACCAGGAAATCCACCAGACGGTCCAACCCGTGGCCCTCCGCGATCCGCCGCAGGCGCGTGTCCCAGTTGGACACGATCCCCAGCCGCAAGCCCCGGGCCCGAAGCTCCCGGAGCGTGGGGACGGCGTCGTCGTACAGCCTCCAGACTTCCGGCGCTCCGAACCGCCGGTAGAGCGCCTCGAACCAGGCCTCGAAGGGAACCTCCCGCAGAGGCTCCAGCCGCGCGTGGATCCGCCGGGTGATCTCGCGCCACATGGCGTAGTCCTGAGCGTCGCTGGCGTCTCCCTCCCGCACGTATTCCCGCACGAAGGCGCGGAAGACGGGCCGGAAGGCCTCGGCGAAGTCGGACGGCGGCAGCCGCACCCCGAAGCGCGCGGTGGTCTCCGCGTAGACGGTTCCGAGATCCGGATGCGCCGTCAGAAGCGTGTGCCCCGCGTCGAAGAAAACCGCGCGGATCACCATCGCACCCGCCCCCGCACCAGAAGATCCTCCCCGATCCGCTCGACCGCCACCCGTTCCAGCCGGAGCGCCTGGGCCATTCGGTCGAGGCCCTCGCCTTCGACGGGCGTCTTGGCCTCCCGTCCTCCCACCACTTTGGGGGCCACGAACACGCACACCTCGTCCACGAGCCCCGCCTCCTCGAAGAGGCTGGCGTGCACCTCGCCGCCGCCCTCGACGAGAATCTTCTGGAACCCTTCGCGCGCCAGCGCCTCGAAGACCAGCCGCAGGTCCCGAACGTCGAGCTGAAGCACCTGGACGCCCCGGCGGCGAAGCTCCCGGAGGCGGCCCTCCGGGGCGGCCGGGGAAACCGCCAGCCAGGTGGGCTGCTCGCCGGCGGTGCGCACGACGTTCGCGTCCGGCGGCGTGCGGGCCAGGCTGTCGAGCACGATGCGGGCGGGCCGCCGGCGCGCGCCGCGGAGCATCGGGTCGTCCCGCAGCAGCGTGCCGGCGCCCACGAGAATGGCCTGGAAGGAATCCCGGAAGCGGTGAAGCCACGCCCGCGAACGCTCCCCGGAAACCCAGCGGGAATCTCCCGTGCGGGTGGCGATCTTGCCGTCCAGCGTCATGGCCCACTTGGCCACGACATAGGGGAGTCCCCGCGTGTGGAACTTGACGTACGGCGCGTTGAGCGCGCGCGCCTCGGCCGCCAGAACGCCGGTCGTCACCCGGATGCCGGCGCGCCGGACCCGGGCGATGCCCCGTCCGTCCACGAGCGGGTTCGGATCCCGCATGGCCACCACGAGTCGCGCCAGGCCGCTCCGCGACACGAGCTCGCTGCAGGGGGGGGTCTTCTTGGGGTGCGGGGAACACGGTTCGAGGGTCAGGTACATCGTCGCGCCGCGCGCCCGGGGGCCGGCGGCCCGGAGCGCGTGAACCTCCGCGTGGGGCCCGCCGAAGGCCTTGTAGTATCCCTCCCCCACGATGCGCCCGCCGCGGACGACGACCGCGCCCACGAGAGGGCTGGGCGCCGTGCGGCCCTCGCCCCGGGCGGCCAGCTCCAGCGCCCGCCGCATGAAGCGCACGTCCCGGTCCGTCATGCGAGCGTTCCGGAGAGCGCGTGCGCCGTGGCGCCCGTGATTTCGACGGTCACGAACCGGCCCCGGAGATCCCGGCCGGCGTCGAAGTTCACCACCTGATGCGTGTCCGTCCGGCCCGTCTGGCGGCGCGGATCGCGCTTGCTGGGACCCTCGACGAGAACCTCCAGGCGCTGCCCGACGCGGGCGCGGTTCTTCTGCAGGGAGATCCGCTCCTGGACCTCGAGGAGCACCTGATGGCGCCGCGCCTTCTCGGGCTCCGGCACGTCGTCGGGAAGCGCGGCGGCGTCGGTGCCCGGCCGCGGAGAGTACTTGAAGAGGAACGCATTCTGAAAACGGATGCGCTCCAGGAGCGCCACGGTCTCTTCGAACTCCGCGGGCGTCTCGCCGGGGAACCCCACGATGAAGTCGCCGGCGATCTCGATGCCGGGAACCTCGCTCCGCAGCGTGTCGCAGATCTCGACGTAGCGCTCCACCGTATAGCCGCGCCGCATGGCCTTGAGGATCCGGTTGGAGCCGGATTGCGGGGGGATGTGCAGGTACTTGCACACCTTGGGAAGATCCCGCAAGGCCGCCACCAGCGACGGCCGCACGAACGAGGGATGCGAAGTGATGAACCGGAGGCGACGGATGCCCTCCACCTCGCTCACCCGGCGGAGAAGCTCCGCCAGGTCGCAGGGCGGCCGCAATCCCTTTCCGTAGGAGTTGACCGTCTGGCCGAGAAGCGTGACTTCGACCGTTCCCTGATCGGCCAGGCGGCGGACCTCCTCGACGATCCGGTCGGGAGGGCGGCTGACCTCCCGGCCGCGCGTCATGGGAACGACGCAGTAGGTGCACGAGAGGTCGCATCCCTCCATCGCCTTGACGTAGGCCTGAAAGCGGTTGGCGCGGCTCTGGAGGGCCTCGGCGCCGTCGATGAACTCGTCGTCGAAATCGGCCACCGCGATCCGGCGGCGTCCGGTGGCGCGGACCTCCTCGACGAGCCTCGGGATGGCGCCGAAATGGCGCGGGCCGACGACGAGCTGGACGTGGGGAAGCTGCTCGAAGAGGCGATCCTGCCGGTTCTGCGCCATGCACCCCACGATGCCCACGACGAGATCCGGCTTGCGGGCCTTCAAGCGCTGGACGAGGCCGGCGTGGGAAAGCGCCCGTTCTTCGGCATGCTCGCGGACGGAACAGGTATTGAAAAGAATGAGATCCGCTTCTTCGCGCCGGTCGGCCGGGGACCAGCCCTGCGCCTGGAGCCGCGAGAGGATGAGCTCGCTGTCCAGGACGTTCATCTGGCAGCCGAACGTTTCGATGAACACTTTGCCCATGGCCGGTGGGGTGGATTCTAAGAAGGGCGGCCGTGGAAAGCAAAGGAGTCCGCGCCCGGAGATCGACGCCGACCGGTCATGGTCCGTCGGGCTCGCCCTCGGTCAGGCGCGCCAGGGTTTCCACGACCTCCCGGTCCCACCAGGCGCGCGCCGCCTCGTCCCGCAGGATCCGGAGCGATCGCTCCCGCGGGAACGCGGGCTTGTAGGGCCGCTCCGTGCGGAGCGCGTCATAGATGTCGCACACCGTGAGGATCCGCACCTCCAGCGGAATCTCCTGCCCGCGCAGACCGTCCGGATAGCCCGAACCGTCGAGCCGCTCGTGGTGATGCCGGATGAGCGGAATGACCCCTTCCAGACTCTTCATCGGCCGGCAGAGGTCGGCTCCCACCATCGGATGCCGTCGCATCTCCGCCAGCTCGCGGTCGTCGAGCGCGCCCGGTTTCCGGAGCACGGCATCCGGGACGGCGATCTTCCCGAGGTCGTGGAAGAGGCCTCCGAGCCGGAGCCTCTTGCGCGCGGCCTCGTCCAGACCGAAGGCTTCTCCCACCCGGGCGCTGTACTCGCCCACGCGCCGGCAATGATCCCCCGTGTAGGCGTCGCGGATCTCGACCACCCGCGCCATGCCGGCCAGCACCGCCTCCGCGTGCTCCAGCTCGTCCGTGAAGCGCTTGAGCGACAGCAGCGAACGCACCCGCGCCCTCAGCTCCTCGAACCGGTAGGGCTTCACCAGGAAGTCGTCCACCCCGAGATCCACCCCGCGCAGGCGGGCCTCGAAGTGATCCAGGCCCGTAATCATGATGACCGGAATGAGCCGCGTCCGGGGATCGCTCTTGAGGCGGCGGCAGATGTCGTAACCGTCCACGCCGGGAAGAAGGATGTCCAGGACCACGAGATCCGGAGGATTCCGCTCCACCTCGGCCAGCGCGGATTCGCCGTCGGCCACCTCACGCACATCGTAGCCCTGAGCTCCGAGCAGCCGCCGGAGGAGCATCCGGTCCGCGGGGTCGTCGTCCACGACGAGGATGCGGCCGCTCGAGGCGAACGGGAAACAGAGATCGCTCATGCGCCCTCCACCTCCCCCCGGTCGCGCTCATAGTATGACACAAGACCGCCCGCCGGACCAGCGCCCCTTCGGGCGATCCAGACCGCGGCCGCGGCTCCGGCGGCGATCCCCAGGGCCGCCCCCGCCAGAACGTCCACCAGGTAGTGGTAGCGCAGGTAGAGGGTCGAGGCCAGGATGGCTGCCGAAAGCGGCACGGCGACCCGCGCCGCCGCCGCAAGGCGATGCCGCGCGCAGAGAAAAACCGTCAGCGTCGCGATCGCCGCGTGGCCGCTCGGAAAGGTGTCCCGCGCCTCGCCTTCGAGCGCGTAGATGAGATCCTTGAGCGCCGCGCTGTGACCGGTCCAGGCGGGCTGGGGAACGCCGACCGCCTGCGGATGGTATCCGGGCCCCTCCGCGGGAACGAGGAAGTACCCCAGATACGAGGCGCACCACGCCAGCACATACGCCAGCCGGGCCTCTTCGAAGGCGGCCGGGTCGCCTTTTCGATAAAGCGCCACGCCGGGCAGGAGCGCCACGACGTAGTAGCTGATCCACGCCCATTTCGCCAGGGCCGTCAGAAGCGGCGTCTCGATCGTGCTCATGCCGCGCAGCACCGGCGTCCCCCCGATCGCCCGGTCGATGGAAATAAGCAGGGCGTCGTAGTCCACCGGATGGACCCGATGCACGAGCGCGCAGGCCATGAAGAAGAACGCCGGGATCGCGTACAGGAGATCGAAGTCGCGGATCCGGCGCGCCGCGGGGCGGGAGCAACGGGCCAGCGCCCACGTCAGGGCCGGAACCGCCAGGTGCCCCAGGGCGTAGAAGGGCCAGCCCGGGATGCGCGCCGAAAAAAGCACGCACAGGCCCGCCAGAAGGAGGGCGTACCCGGCGCTTACGACATCCGAAGGCCGGCCAGGCATCGCGCGGTGTACTCGATATCCCCCTTGGTGTGGGCGAAGCTCACGAACCACGCCTCGAAAGCGGAAGGCGGCCCGAGGATGCCCCGCTCCCGGAGCGCGCGGTGGAGCCGCGCGAAGCGCCGCGTGTCGGCGCGCGAAGCGCTCGCCCAATCCGTCACCGGACCGCGGGTGAAAAAGGGCGTCAGCATGGATCCCATGCGGTTGACGGTGACCCCGAGCTTCCGGAACGCGGCTTCCAGGCGCGCGCCCAGGTCCTCGAGGTTTCCGTAGATCTCCGGCCGGTCCCGGAGCGTGCGCAGCTGCGCCAGGCCCGCGGCCACGGCGAGCGGATTCCCCGAGAGGGTTCCCGCCTGATAGACCGGTCCCACCGGCGCCACCCGGTCCATGATCTCGCGCCGTCCGCCGTACGCCGCCAGGGGAAGCCCGCCTCCGATGATCTTGCCCAGACACGTCAGATCCGGCCGGATCCCGAAGAGGTTCTGCGCCCCCCCGTACCCCAGCCGGAATCCCGTGATGACTTCGTCGAAAATGAGGACGATGCCGCGGCGCGCCGTTTCGTCCCGCAGACCCTCGAGGAATCCCGGCGCCGGCGGGACGACCCCCATGTTTCCCGCCACGGGCTCCACGATCACCGCCGCCAGCTTCCGGCCGTTCTTCCGGACGAACGACCGGAAGGCTTCCAGGTCGTTGTACGGGAGGACCGCGGTGTGCCGGGCGGCGTCCCGCGGCACGCCGGGACTCGTCGGCACCCCGAACGTGGCGGCGCCGGAGCCGGCCTTGACGAGCAGGCCGTCGGCGTGTCCGTGGTAGCATCCTTCGAACTTGACGATTCCGTCCCGGCCCGTGAACGCCCGCGCGAGGCGCAGCGCGCTCATGCACGCCTCGGTGCCGCTCGAAACGAGGCGGACCTTCTCGATCGAGGGGATGGCGGCCGAGAGGAGCTCGGCCATTTCGACTTCGCCCTCCGTCGGGGCTCCGTAGGAGGTTCCCCGGGCGGCCGCGCGTTCCACGACCCGGACGATTTCGGGCGCCGCGTGGCCCAGAATGAGCGGACCCCAGGAGCCCACGTAATCGATGTATTCGTTGCCGTCGAGGTCCACCACCCGGGATCCCCGGGCCGAGGCGATGAAGGGCGGGATCCCTCCCACCGCCCGATACGCCCTCACGGGGGAGTTCACCCCGCCCGGAAGGACACGGAGGGCGCGGCGGAAGGCGGCTTCGCTGCGGGAGTGGCGCCGGGGTTTCACGTCCTTGTTAGTGTATTGCCTCCCGAAGCGCTGTCAACGTCGTTTCATCCGGAAGAGGCGGCTTGCGCCGCCCGGGGGATGTGTTAGTATTCGAACAGAGCCGCGCCGGGCGCCCGGGCCCGGCAGGAGGGGGCCATGGCGTTTCGAACGGTCCGCCCCGGCGATCGGATTTCGGAGTACGTCCTGGTCGAGAAACTCGGACAGGGCGGCTTCGGGGAAGTCTGGAAGGCCGAACATGCCCAGATCCCGGGCAAGTTCGTCGCGATCAAGATCCCCACCAGCTCCGAGAGCATGGACTTCCTCCGCCAGGAGGCCGTGTTCCAGCACGAGCTCGATCATCCGAACATCGTCCGCACGATCGGCCTGGATACCCGCCACGACCCGCCGTACTTCATCATGGAGTACGTCGAGGGCAAGAACCTCCGCCAGCTCCTGACGAGCGAAGGGATCCTGCCGCCGCCCTACGCGATCGACATCGCCGTCCAGGTGTGCGAGGCGCTGGCCTTCGCCCACGGGCGCGGCATCGTTCACAAGGACATCAAGCCGGAGAACATCCTCGTCGAGAAGAAGCGGGTGGATGTGTCCAACCGCGGCAAGGCCCTCCTCCACTACGTGAAACTCACGGACCTGGGGCTGGGAACCTTCCCGGATCCGCGTCCGAGCGAAATCCTGGTGTCCGAGAACGCCCGCACGAGCGGGATGCGGATCCTCTCCGGCACGCTCTTCTACATGGCGCCCGAGCAGATGGTTCCCGGGCGGGCGGTGGACGCGCGGGCCGACCTTTATTCTCTGGGCGTGGTTCTCTACGAGATGCTCACGGGGGAGCTTCCGCTCGGGATGGATCTGCCGAGCGAGCTCAACCCGGTGGTCACCCCCGAACTCGACGCGATCTGCAAGAAGGCGCTCTCGATCGACCGGGACATGAGGTACTCGAGCGCCCGCGAAATGGCCGCCGACCTTCAAAAGGCGAAGGAGGCGTTCCTCGTGAAGCTCGTGGGCTCCGGGGTCCCGGCGGCGCCCGAGCCCCCGAATGCGCCGGCTCCGGACGCGAACCCTCGGCGATGCCGCCTGCGACCGGCCCTCGATGTCGCGCTCCTGGCGCTCGTGGCGGGCCTCCTGGCGGCGTCCGGCCTCTCCTTCGCCCGCATCCGCCGTCCGGAGCGCGCCGCCGCGCCGGCGCCCGCGGGCGCGCCCGCGCTCGGGGGACCCTTCATCCTGTCCACCGTCCCTCCGGAGGCCGAGGTCTGGCTCGACGGCCGCAGGGTCGGCACGACGCCTTTGCGTCTGGAGGGCGTCCGGTTCGAACGGCACACGGTCCGCCTGTGTCGGGAGTTTTTCGTGTCCCGGGAACTCGTGCTGGACCCGCGCGTCGTGGACGGCCGGCACCACTTCGCCGTGCTGGACACCGAGGGCTCCCGGGAAATCGGCCTTCTCGATTGTGCGAAAGGATTTTCCCTGGAGAATCTGCCCCTGACGCGCCAGCGGGGCCGGATCCTGATCACGACGCCCCAGGTGACCCGGGCGGACGTGAAGATCGACGGCGAGTTCTACGGTCCCACGCCCCTGGACCGCGAACTCGAGGCGGGGCTGCACCATTTCACGATTTCCAAGGAAGGCTACGAGGAGTTTTCCTTCTACGAGAAGATCGAGGGAGGCGCCAAGCTCGTGCGGCCCGTGGCGCTTCTACCCAAGGGACAGCCGCCGGCGGCGGAGACGCCCTCGACGGTGCGCGTCCACCTGGCCTCCTCGCCGCCGGAGGCGGTGGTCTACGTGGATGAGATCGAGCGCGGACGGACGCCGTGCGATCTGGACCTGGCGCCGGGCGAGTACGCGCTCCGCCTGGAGAAAAAGTACCACGAGCCCTATGCGGGCCTCCTGACGGTGAGCGGCCCCGTCTCGCGCGATTACACGCTGCCGCGCCTGCGGAGCCGCGTGGCCTTCGAGTCCGACCCGCCCGGCGCGTCCGTTTACGTGGACGGCGCGTTCGTGGGAGTGACGCCCTGCGTCGCGCCCTCCGTGGAGGCCGGGCCGCGCCAGGCGCGCTTCACGCTGGCCGGCCATCTCGACCAGATCGCGGCCTTCGAGGTCGTCAGCCGGGATCCGATCGACCGCCCGGTGCGGGCCACCCTCCAGAAGATTCCGCCGGCCAAGCTTTCGGTGGACTGCGACGTCCGCGGCGCCGAGGTTTTTCTCAACGGAAAATCCGCGGGGCGCGTTCCGGTCGCCCCAAGAAGCCTGGATCCCGGCCGATACCGCGTCCGGGTCCTCGGAGTCGAACGGACCGTGACGCTCGACGCCGGCGCCTCGAAGACGCTCCACTTCACGCTGAAGGACCTGGACCTGGCGCGCGTGCCCGAAGGGGAATTCCGGTACGGCAGCGCGGACGCCAATCCCGGCGAGGTCTACGTCCGGTTGGAGCGGACGGGGGAGTTTTTCATCGACCTCTACGAGGTCACCAACGAGCAGTACGCGCTCTTCTACCAGTACGTCAGCGAGACGGGGGACCACAGCCGCTGCCATCCCTCGGAGGGCCCGCGGGACCACAAACCCGCCTTCTGGGGACAGGAGAAGTACGCGGCCTTCAATCATCCGCGCCACCCCGTCGTGGGCGTGAGCTGGTACGACGCGTACGCCTACGCCGCCTGGGCGGGCAAGCGCCTGCCTACGGAGCGCGAGTGGGAGAAGGCCGCCCGCGGAACGGACGGCCGGACGTACCCCTGGGGCAACGACTGGGCGCCGAACGAACGGCGGTGCAACTGGTCGGGGACGTTCGACGGATTCGAGCTGACGGCTCCCGTGGGCGCCTGCCCGGGCCGGAGCCCCTACGGCTGCTTCGACATGGTGGGCAACGTCCGCGAGTGGTGCCTGGACGACTACACGATCCGGAGCGGCGCGCGGGGGGACCGCGCCGGCGTTCTCGGGAAAGTGGTGCGCGGCGGAAGCTACCTGGGCAAGGACTACAACTCCACCACGATGCGGGAGTACGAGGGGCCCCACCATACGTCGACCACCCTCGGCTTCCGGTGCGTGGTCGAGGATCGGCGCTGAGGAGGGGGACGTTTCCTCATCGAACCGTCCCGCGGGGCGGCGCCGCGTCAAAAGAACTCCAGGCTTTTCACGATCGCTTCCACCTCGGGTCGCTCCGGTTCGCCCTCGTCCGCCCGCCGGACGTAGCTCAGAAAAAGGATCAGGTCGTGGTTGGTCGCCAGCCAGACGAGCCACCGGAGAAGGTCTCCCTCCGGCCCTTCTTCCTCGAACTCCGTTCCCGCCCACTCCACGCCGCGCTCGGTCCACTTCCGGATCGCCAATTTCTTCGGATCCGTCCCCGATTGCCGGAGGAACATCCGAAGCATGAACTCCACGTCGATCTTTTCCCCGGGACGGGGCGGACGGGTATCCCGGGCGGTGACGTGAAGGACTCCCGAGCCCTCCGGGCGGTAGATCGCCGGAGGATCCTCCGACTCGTCCACTTCCCATCCGTCGGGCAGCGTCAAACGGAACCATCCCCGGCGCTCGTACGTCCTCATGAAAGCAGCCTCCCGTCCTTCATCATCCACGTGCGGTCGGATCCGCGGGTCACCTCCGGATTGTGCGTGACGACGACGAGCGTGGCTCCGGCGCGCCGCCGGGCGCCCTGGAGGCACTCGAGAATCTGCTCCCCCGTCCGGGAGTCGACGTCCCCCGTGGGTTCGTCGGCCAGAATGAGCGACGGACGATTCGCCAGGGCGCGGGCGATCGCCACCCTCTGGCGCTCCCCGCCCGAAAGCCGCGCCGCCGTGAAGTCCCGCCGGTGGGCGATCCCCGCCTCCTCGAGCAGCTCGGCGGCCCGGCGGCGCCGCTCCCGGCGGGGCACCCCCACGGCCATCATCGGAATCTCCACGTTTTCGACCGCGGTGAGCGTCGGAATCAGATTATGAAGCTGAAAGACGAAGCCGACCTCCCGCGCCCTCACCGAATCCAGATCCCGCTCCGCCGAAAGCGGCCGGCCGTTGAGGTACACTTCCCCTCCGGTCGGAACGTCCAGCGCTCCGATGAGGTTGAGCAGCGTCGATTTCCCCGAGCCGCTCGGCCCCATGATGCAGACGAACGCCCCCCGCGGGACCTCGAGCGACACGCCCGCCAGCGCCAGCACGTCGCCCGGATAGCGCTTGACCAGGTCCACCGCCCGGACGGCGAGGTCATTCATACTTGAGCGCCTCCGTCGGCGACAGGCGCGCCGCCCGCCAGGCCGGATAGATCGCCCCGCCCACGCCGAGAAGCACCGCCACCGCGAAAGCCTGCGCGAAAAGAAGGGGCGTGTAAAGCGTATCCAGGCCGCGCGGCGCCCAGAGGATGAGAAGCTCCGCCCCGAGCACGCCCGCCCCCA
>DATLZA010000167.1 GCA_035574235.1 Planctomycetota bacterium
AACGGGTGGCGCCGAGCGTCCGGCTCCAGGAGGCCGAAAGATCCAGGACGATCCCCGCCTCGAGCCGAAAATACGTGAACTCCAGATGCTGGGGCTCCCCGCCGTCCTCCTTGAAAGGATTCGTGAAGCGCACGCGGGTCCCCAGGAGGCTCCCGTAGATCCGGAGGCGGTCGGTCAGCCAACCGTGCGCCTCGAGGCCCGCCACCGGCACGGGCCAGAGCGCGTTGAAACCTTCCCGCGCGGAGGCGCTCCCGCTCTCGATCGCGAGCTTCACGCGCGGGACATCGACTCCCAGGAGCGCCGAAAGACCCGCGCGCCGCCCTTCCCCCCCCGCCACCCTCACGCGATAAGCCGCGTCCAGCCATCCGGCCTGCGCCTCGAGATCCACCGTCTCGCCTTCGGGAAAAGTTTCTTCTTCGTAGCTCACCGCCCGATCGAGCCGGAGACGAACCGAAGTTTGGACGAATCCGGCGTCCACCCGAACGGAGCCGAGGTCCAGGGAAAAGGCCGCTCCGGGAACCCAGCGCGGCAGATCCGTCCCGGGCTTGAAGTCCACCGCTCCGCTGTAGACCCCCGGCCCGTACTCCCGCGTGTCGTAGGACACCGCGGGTCTCACCGCCAGCACGGTCCACCGCAGCGAAGGCCCCGGCGCGTAGCGGGGATGGAATTCCTCTTCAGGAATCCCCAGGGCCGGCGGACGCAGCGGCTCCGCTTCCTGCCCGTTCGGATCCACCTGGACCTCCTGCGGAGGATTCTCCTGCAGGCTCCGGGGAAGGTCCTCCGGGCCGGCCAGATGCAGGATGAGCATGAGCATGGTTCTCATGCCCCGACGCTACCGCGCGAAGGTGAAGGCTTCGTGAAGCCCGGTTGATTTCTTCCTCATTCGGATCCGCGGAGGGAAGGCGCCCGATCGGCCCTTGCGGCCGTTCCCCGGCTGTGACATGATGCCGGGGTCGAATCCAACGCCTTCGGAGCGCAGACCATGGACCTGCTCAAGATTCGTCCGCCCCGGCGACCCGTGCTCGCCTTCTCGATCCTCGGCATGCTCGCCGCCTGCTCCGCTCCCGCCCGCCCGTCCGATCCCGCGTGCCGGCCCGTGCGCGAGGAAGGGCTGCGGAACACCCACGAGATGTCCCCGGGCGTCTTCCGCGGCGGGCAGCCCTCCTTGGAAGGACTCCAGGCCCTGGAGAGCCGAGGAGTGCGCACCGTCATCAACCTGCGCGCCGAGGCGCCGGAAGCGGATTCCGGCTCGGGTCTCAAAGTCGTCCATGTGCCCCTGAAATCCTGGAAGGCGGATCATGAAACGATCGTCGCTTTCCTTCGGGCCGCCGTGGAGGCCCGCAAGGAGGGCGGCTGCTTCTTTCACTGAAGCGGCGGCTCCAACCGCGCCGGCGTGATGGCGGCGGTCTACCGCGTGGCGGTGGAAGGATGGAGCCGGGAGGAGGCGCTCCGGGAAATGCGGGACGGCGGATTCGGCTTCGACGCGCCCTGGGCCGAGGTGGAGGCCTACTTCGCGGGTCTGGATTTCGATCGAATCCGGCGGGACGCGGGGCTGCGCTGATCCGAAGCGCGTCGCAACCGGGAAGGGGCGTGCGTGTTGAATCCGTGGAAACGATGAAGGAGCCCCCATGAAAGCCTGGCTCGGACTCGTCGGCCTTCTGGCGACCCTCGGAGCCGCGCCGGCCGCCGAGGAACGCCCCAACGTCGTGCTCTTCCTGGCCGACGACCTGGGCTGGGGGGACCTCGGATGCTACGGCCATCCGGTCGTGCGGACGCCGAACCTGGACGCCTTCGCGCGTCAGGGAATGCGCCTCACGCAGTGCTACGCGGCCAGCGCCGTCTGTTCGCCTTCGCGATCGGCGCTCCTGACCGGACGGACGCCCCACCGCAACGGCGTCTACACCTGGATCGCCGAAGGCTCGGACGTCCACCTGCGCTCCGGCGAGCTCACGATCGCCCGGCTTCTTCGGGAACGCGGGTACGCCACCGCCCATGCGGGCAAATGGCACCTCAACGGCAAGTTCAACGACCCCGCGCAGCCGCAGCCCGGCGACCACGGATACGACTGGTGGCTGGCCACGCAAAACAACGCCGCGCCCAGCCACAAGAACCCGACCAACTTCGTCCGCAACGGCCGGCCGGTCGGCCGCCTGGAAGGTTTCTCCGCGCTTCTGGTGGTCCGGGAGGCGATCGAGTGGCTCCGGAACGGAAGGGACCCGAAGAAGCCCTTCTTCCTGACGGTCTGGACCCACGAGCCGCATCTGCCCATCGAATCGGATCCCCGCTTCATGGAGCCCTACGCCGCGATCGAGGACGAGGGGATCCGCCAGCACCACGGCAACATCACGCAGCTCGACCACGCCTTCGGGCTGCTCATGAAAGCGCTGGACGATCTGGGCGTGGCGGACAACACGCTGGTCTTCTTCACGTCCGACAACGGGCCCGAGGGGGACGGCCGCCGAGGACGCACGCGCGGCTCGACGGGCGGCCTGCGGGGCCGGAAGCGCTCGATGTACGAAGGCGGGATCCGCGTTCCCGGCCTCGTCCGCTGGCCCGGCCGGATTCCGGCGGGAGCGACCGGCGACCGGCCCGTCATCGGCTCGGACTTTTTCGCCACCGTCTGCGCCGCGACCGGAACGCCGCCGCCGAAGGATCGCACGATCGACGGCGTGGACGTCCTTCCTCTTCTGACGGGACGCGGCCCGGTGGAGCGGCCGATTCCGCTCTACTGGAGGCTGGGCATGGCGCCGGACGGCCTGCAGGTCGCGATGCGCCGCGACGCCTGGAAGATCCTGGCGTCGGAGGATCTTTCGCGGTTCGAGCTTTACAACCTGGAGGAAGACCCGGGGGAATCGCGGGAGCTTTCCGCCCGCGAACCGGAACGCTTCGAGGCCATGAAGAAGGAGCTGGTGGAGCTTCACCGGTCGATCGAAGCGGAAGGCCCCGACTGGTGGAAGCGCTACTCGAAAAGCGGCGGTCTGCCCGTGCGGAGGAACGACTGACCGGGCGGCGCGGGTGTGCGGACTTCATCCGCTCAGCCACCCGACCGCCAGGCGTCCGGCCGCGCCCGCGGCGAGGCCCGCCAGAACGCTCCCTCCGGCGTACGCGAGAAAGAGCCGTCCTTCTTTCATCCGCAGGAGGTGTTCGGCCTCGCCGCCGTACGCCGAAAAGGTGGTGAACCCGCCCAGGATTCCCGTCATGAGGAAAGTCCGCGCGCTTTCGGGGAGGCCGCCTCCCGATTCGGCGAGGGACATCAAAGCGCCCATGGCGAAGCAACCGGTCACGTTGACGGCGAAGGTGCCCCAAGGGAAGGGCCCCTTCGCGCGGCGATGGATCCAGGCCCCGACGGCATAGCGGAGGACGCCCCCGATCCCCGCTCCCGCGAAGATCCCCAGCGCCCTCGAAAACGCCTCTCCGAACGTCATTCGGAAAGCTCCTCTTTCAGGGGGGCCGGGCGCTCCAGACGCTGGACGACGGCGCGGCCGGCCCAGACGGCGGCGGGTCCCGAGAAAACGCATGCGGCGGCGTACAGAATCCCCAGGCCGGGATGCCCCTGCCTCAGAAGGGCGTCCACTTCGCCGCCGAAGGACGAGAAGGTCGTATAGCCCCCGAGAAAGCCCACCATGAGAAAGAGCCGCGGACCGAAGGCAGGCCCGCCGCGGCCCTGAACAATCCTCAGAAGCCCGCCCATCGCGAGGCAACCGGTGACGTTGACGGTGAAGGTGGCCCAGGGAAAAGGCCCGGGAAGGAGGGAGCCGACCAGAAGACCGGCGGCCCAGCGGGCGACCCCGCCGAGTCCGGCGCCGGCGAAGACGAGGAAGCTTCTCTTCATTGTCGGGGCCGCCTCCGGCGCATGGTCTAAGATGCCTCCTTCCGGCGGGAATGCGACGGATCCGCTCCTCGGATGGCCTTGAGGCCGAGCCTCCAGAGCACGCCCGCGCCGAGGATCGAGGCGCCGACCGCCAGGGAACGGAGCGGAACCGAGGCCGCCAGGGTCAGGCAGAAGAGGAGGCCGGCGAAGGGGACGATCGGATGGACGAGCCTTTCGTCCCGTCGCAGGCGCAGGGCGGAAAGGTTCGTCAGCCCGTAATACACCAGGATGGTGAACGCGCTCACCGAGACGAGTCCGACGATGCTTCCCAGCGCGACCAGGATTCCGACGGCCAGGCCGGTGAAGAGGACGGCCGCCGCGGGTCCCGCCTCGGCGCGGACGCGGGCCAGCGGGGAAGGCAGATCGCCGCCCCGGGCCATGGCGAAGGCCATTCGGGAGATGCCGAGCACCAGGTTGAGGAAGACCGCCCCCATGGCGGTCGCGGCGCCCACGGAGAGGGCCGTCTTGACCGCGGGCGTCCCGGCGGCCGCCTCGAGCGGCGCGCCCCCGTGGGCCGCCGCGGCGAACGCCTCCGCGCCGATCGCGCCCACGGCGGTGGCCGTCACGGCAAGGTAGAGGAGCGCCGTCAAGGCGAGCGCGGCGACGAGGGCGCGGGGGATGTTTCTCTTCGGGTCGTCGATCTCTTCGCCGAGCGTGGCGATCCGGCCGTAGCCGGCGTAGGCCACGAAGAGAAGCGACGCCGCGGAGAGAATGCCGCCGGCGCCGCGAGGGGCGAAAGGGGTGAAGCGGTCCAGGGACACCCGCGGGGCTTCGGCGACGATGAAGGCGACCAGCGAGGCCACCGTCACGGCGACGAGGGCGAGGTTCACGGCGCCCGCCCTCCGCAGGGGGCGCAGTCCCAGCAGCGTCGTCCCCGCGACGAGGAGAGCGCTCACGGCGAGCGGCGGGATGGGCGCGAGTTTGGCCACGTAGGCTCCGAACCCCAGGGCGGTGGCGGCGGCGCTGGTCGTCTTGGCGGCCAGGAAGAGCCATCCGGCCAGGAATCCGGCCCACGGGGAGAGGCGGCGGCCGGCGTATTCATAGGTCCCGCCGCTGCGGGGGTGAACGGCGGCGAGCTCGGCGGACGAAAGGCCGTTGCAGGTCGCCGCCAGGCCGGCCAGCGCGAGGCTCACCAGGACGGCCGGTCCGGCCAGGCCGGTGGCGACGCCCGTATAGACGAAGACGCCCGTGCCCACCATCGCTCCGAGGCCGAATCCGACCGCCGCCGGGAGGCCGACGGTGCGAGCCAGCTCGGGGGGGCGCGTTCCGGAATCCGGCATGTCGTCCGAGATGATAGGGCCGAAAGATACGGGACGTCCAGAGCGGGGCCGGGGGCGTGCGGTTTCTTGCGAGGGCTCGGAGTATGGGGCGAGGACCGGTCTTTCCGGGAGGCCGTATAGGGATGGTGCGCCGCGAGGGACTCGAACCCACGACCCGCTGATTAAGAAACGCGTCGAGCCCTAAATCGCAAGTCTCTCGGAATCAGACAACTTCCCGGGCCTCAGCGACTTAGCCCGATTGTGGCCTTTGTGAGGATTGTGTCCAAACGGCCGTTTTTGGCCCCGCTATGGACACATTTTGGTCACACGTCCGTGAAATCGTGAATGGTCCGGCTGCGCCTCGAATCCATTGACGTTCGGGCGGGACTGCGGCTTCAGACTTGTATAGGGATCGCTCTTTGACAACCGGAAGCTCGGACAGATCTATGAACAGGAAGGCCCCCGCACCCGGCCTCTTGGCCCGGTGCCGAATCAACTGAATCCCCCCGCACCCAGCAGTTCGGTGCAGCACATGAACCCAGTCGCGCCCTACGTGGTCGCGGCGGAGACCGGGTCGGAGCCCCTCGCCCATCCTCCAGTGCACCGTGCGGGCGCCGGCGGGGGGCTCCCCTGCTCTTTGGCTCAGTGGAACAGCGTCTTCAGCAGAGTTAGTTCCTTGATCGCGCCGGAGGTCGGGTCGTACTCGGCGATGAAGTAATCAGCGCGTTTCCCTTGGATGACCTTGGTTCCTTTGGCTTCCTCGTGCTCTGGCAGCGTCCCGACTCTTGTGGAAATTCGAGGTAGAGGCGTATCCTCCAGGGAAGCAAGGACGTGTTTCCCAGACCGGGCCGGTTAGAGCCAGCCAAGTTGGAGGGATACGCCATGTCGGATTGACCGAAGTCGGCCCTGACCTCACAGGAGTGTTTGGCCCCGACCTCCTGACTGAAGGCATCCGAGGGAAACTGAAAGAGCTGCTGGGGATCCTCGTCGAGGGGGAGCTTGAGCAGACCCTGGCCGCCGCCCGCTACGCGCGCGCTCCGAGGGAAGGACGGGCTACCGCAACGGGACGAAGCCGCGCACGCTGC
>DATLZA010000168.1 GCA_035574235.1 Planctomycetota bacterium
GCGCTGCTGGCCCGCGCCCGCAACCCGCACCGCGAGGTCGTCGCGATCGGCGACTTCCAGAGGGTGAGCTGGTCCGAGGCCGGAACCGCCGCCCGCCTGCGCCTCTCCGACGAGCTGCGCCAGGGACCCGTGCGGCCCGACATCGTGCTTTTCCCCGTCGGCCGCCCCGTGACCGACAACGTGGCGGTCGAACGCCTGCGGCCTTCCCGCGAGATCCTCGGCGTGGGCCAGAAGCTCGGCCTGCGCGCCCACCTGCGCAACTACGGCGAGGCCTCCTATCCGGACCTGCGCGTCGTCTTCAAGGTGGACGGCCGCGAGCGCGACGTGGCGCGCGCCTCGCTCGGCCCCGGCGAGGAGGTCCAGGTGCTTTTCACCCACACCTTCGACGCGGCCGGATCGCACGTCGTCGAGGTCGAAACCGCCGCCGATCCGCTGGCGGCGGACAACCGCCGGCTTCTGAGCGTCCCGGTGTGGGACCGCCTGCCCGTTCTTCTCGTCAGCGGCGACCCCAACCCCGAGCCCCTCCGCGGGGAGACCGACTTCCTCGAGATCGCGCTCCGGCCGTACGCGGCGGCCCGCGCGGAGCTCGCCGATCTCGTCGTCCCCCAGGTGGTCGAGGCGCGCGACCTCGACGCGCGCCGCCTCTCCGAGGCCCGCGCCGTGGTCCTGGCCAACGTGCCGCAGCTTTCCGAGCCGCAGCTCCGGGCGCTCGAGGACTTCGTGCGCGCCGGCGGCGGCCTTCTCGTCTTCCCGGGCAACCGCATCAACAGCGCCTGGTACAACGCCGCGTTCGTGGCCGGCGGCCGCGGCCTTCTGCCGCTTCCCGTGGCCTCGCTCGCCGGCAGCCTGAGCCCGTCCGGCTCCCGCGCCTCGATCGTGTCCCAGCACTACGCCCACCCGGCCCTGGAGCTTTTCAACGACCCGCGCAACGGGTCGCTTTCGGACGCCCAGATCTGGCTGTGGTACCGCATGCGGCCGGACGCGGCGTCCCGCGAGGGCGAGGCGGCCCCCGCCGTCGTGGCCACGCTCGACACGGGCGATCCCTTCCTGGTGGAAAAGAAGTTCGGCGAGGGACGCGTGCTTCAGTGCGCCGTGCCGTGCGACGCGGACTGGTCGAACCTGCCGCTGCGGCCGACGTACCTTCCCCTGGTGCAGCAGCTCGTGGCGTATCTGGCTTCCCGGGCCGAGCCGCCGCGCAATGTGGAGGTCGGCCGGCCGCTCGTGGCGTTCCTCCCGGCGTCCGCGGCCGGCCGGAAGGCCGCGCTCGTCGATCCCGAGGGGAAATCCTTCGAGGTGCCCGTGGCCGACCGCGGCGGCCGCGCGGTGGCGGAATTCGGACCCGCTCTGCGCCCCGGACTTTACGTCCTCGAGGTCCCGGGCGGGGGGCCCATCCACTTCGTTGCCCATACGGATCCGAAGGAGTCGGATCTGCGCCGCCTGTCCCCGGCGGAGATCGAGGCCGAAGCGCGGCGCCTGGGCGCGACCGTGGTGGATTCGGGGGCGGCCTACCGGCGCCTCGATCAGCGGCGCCGCTACGGCCGGGAGATCTGGCCGGCGCTCTTGGCGGCCGTGGTGGGCCTCCTCTTCCTCGAAGTCGTCCTCGAGCAGGCGTTCGCGCGCCGGGGGGCGGTCCCATGAGCCTGCGCTTCCTCGGCGAATGGAATCCGTGGGCCGGGGCGGCCGCCGCCGTCGCGCTCGCGGCGGCGATGGTGTGGCTCTATCGCCGCGAGACGCGCGGCCGCCGGGATCGGCGGGGATGGATTCTCCCCGCCCTCCGAGCGCTCGCCGTGGCCCTGGCCGTCCTCATGCTGACGGGACCCGTGCTTCACCACCGGCGCGAATTGGACGAACGGGCGCGGGTGCTCGTGTTCGTGGACGCCTCCCGGAGCATGGCCCTGGCGGACGACGCCATGGAACCTGCGCGGAAGCTTCTTCTCGTGCACCGGCTGGGCTGGACGCCTCCCGAGGCGATCGACGCGCGGCTGGCCGACGCCGCCGACGCGCTGGCCCGCGCGGG
>DATLZA010000169.1 GCA_035574235.1 Planctomycetota bacterium
CTTCTTCGTAACCCTTCCCTTCCAGCCCGTGCCGGTCACCTGCGAGAGCTCGACCCCCTCCTCCCGGGCGATGCGCCGCACGAGGGGCGAGGCGAAAACCCGCTTCTCTTCCGCCGCCGGCGACGGAGGCGCCTGAACAGCGGGAGCGGGACGCGCTTCCGGCGCGGCGGCCGGAGGCGCCTCCGGAGCCTTCGCGGGCGCCGGAGCGGCCGGAGCCGGCGCCGGGGCGGCTCCCGCCTTGGCCCCCTCCTCCACGATCGCCACGACCGTGTGAATCGGGACCTTCGAGCCCACGGGCATCAGGATTTTCTGGAGCACTCCCTCGACCGGCGAGGGGATCTCGGTATCGACCTTGTCGGTCGAGATTTCGAACAGAGGCTCGTCCCGGCGAACGGGATCCCCCTCCTTCTTAAGCCACTTCGTAATGGTGCCCTCGAAGATGGATTCCCCCATCTGGGGCATGATGATGTTGGTCGGCATCAGCCCTTTCCCCTGGAAGTAAGTGGTCCCATGATACAAGCGCCCCGAGGGTCCCGCAATCCCTGGCGGCCGGGGACGATCAGTACGCCGCCAGGCGCCGCGCGGCCCGCACGATCGTCTCCACGCCGGGCAGGAAGAAATCCTCCAGCGGCGGCGAAAAGGGCACGGGCGTGTCGGGCGCCGTCACCCGCACGATCGGCCCGTCCAGGTGCTCGAACGCCTCCTCGTTCAGCAGGGCCGCGATTTCCCCGGCCAGGCCCCCCGTCCGGGTGTCCTCGTGAACGATCATGACCTTGTTCGTCTTGCGCACGCTTTCCACCACCGCGTCGCGGTCGAGCGGATAGATCGTGCGCAGATCGATCACCTCGGCCGACACGTCCTCCAGGCGCGCGGCCGCCTCGAGGCACCGGTGAAGCATCATGCCGTAGCTCACGATCGTAAGATCCTTCCCCTCCCGCGCGATCCGCGCCTTGCCGATCGGGATGGGCGGCGCGCCGTCGGGCACCTCCTCCTTGACGCGCCGATAGAGGTACTTGTGCTCCAGGAAAAGGCACGGATCATTGTCCCGAATGCACGCCTTGAGAAGGCCGTGGGCGTCCGACGGCGTGGCCGGCGCCACGACCTTGATGCCCGGGGAGTGGGCGAACCACATTTCCACGCTGCGGGAATGGAACGGCCCGGCCCGCGAACCCGCCCCCCACGGCCCGCGGAAGGTCACCGGAACCCCCTGACCCCACCGATAGCGGCTCGTGGCGGCGAAATTGACGATGAGATCGAACGCGCAGGCGATGAAGTCGATGAACTGGAATTCCACGACCGGGCGCAACCCCGCATAGGCCGCGCCGATCGCGGCGCCCACGAACCCCTCCTCCGAAAGCGTCGTGTCGATCACGCGGTTCGGCCCGAAACGATCGAGGAATCCCTCCGTCACCTTGAAGGCGCCGCCGTACACCCCGATGTCCTCCCCCAGGAGGATCACCGAAGGATCCGACTCCATCTCCTCGCGCAAGGCCTGCGAGATCGCCTGAAGATAGGTCCGTTCCGGCATCGCGTCCTCAGCGCTCCCACCACGGAGTGAACCGCACGAGGGAATCGTCCTCGAAGACCCCGCGCAGCGCTTCGGGCCCCTCAGGCCACGGCGAGTTCTCGGCGAATTCCACCGCGTCGTCCACCTCCTTCTGGACCCGCTCCTCCACGGCGCGGCGCTCCTCCGGGCTCAGCCCGAGCGCGCGCTCGAAGCGCTCGATCGGATCCTTGCGGGCCCATTCCTCGAAGAGCTCCCGGGGGACGTACTCGGCGGCGTCGTGAGGCGCATGGCCCCGCATCCGGAAGGTCTTCAGCTCCAGAAGCTGCGCCCCGCCCCCCGCCCGGGCGTCCTCGACGCAGCGGCGGGTCATCCGGTAGACCTCCAGGACGTCGTTTCCGTCCCCCACGTAGCCGGGAATGCCGAACGCCCGCGCCTTCTCGGCCAGATCCTTAAGGAGCGTCTGGCGCGAGACGGGGGTGGAATAGGCGTAGCCGTTATTTTCGATGATGACCACGAGCGGCAGCCGCTGAACGGCGGCGAAGTTGAGTCCCTCGTAGAAGTCGCCCGTGGACGTGGCGCCGTCGCCCACGTAGGTGAGGGCCACCCGCCGCTCTCCGCGGATCCGCGCGGCCAGGGCCATGCCGGCCATGACGGGAACCATCGTGCCGAGCATCGAGATGTAGGCCACCACGCCCGTCCGCCGCACATCCCCGAAGTGCTGCGAGTTGTCCTTGCCGCGGGTGGGGGACGTCGCCCGGGCGAAGTACTGGGTCATCACTTCCCGGGGGGTATGGCCGCGGACAAGCACCGCCCCCAGGTTGCGGATGAGCGGCCCCAGGTAGTCCCCGCGGTCCAGCGCGAAGGCGGACCCCACGGAAATCGCCTCCTGACCCAGGCTGGAGAAGAGCCCCCCGACGATTTTCCCCTGCCGGTGGAGCGCGTGGGCGCGCTCGTCGAGCGTCCGCGTCAGGCGCATGAAGTAGTACATCTCGAGCTGCACGGCCCGAGGAGGATCGGCGGGGGCGGGCGGGGCTTTAGAGGCTTTCGGGCTCATGCTCCATCCGGCGGCCGAACGCGAGACCGAACTCCTCCACGAGCGCGGGCAGGACCTCGCCGGGGACGACGGGGCGGCCCGCCTCGCGGGCGATCGATGTTACCCCTCCGCCGACCAGGCCGCAAGGAATGATCTGCTCGAAATACGAAAGGTCCGTCGACACATTGAGCGCGAAGCCGTGGGAGGTCACCCATCGCTCCACCCGCACTCCGATCGCGGCGATCTTGCGGTCGCCCACCCACGCGCCGGTCATCCCCTCCCGGCGGCCGGCCGCGATCCCCCAGCGCGCAACCGTGCGAATCAGGACCTCTTCAAGCCGCTCCAGGTACTCTTTGACGTCCCTCCGCCATCGCGACAGATCCACGATCGGATAGCCCACGATCTGGCCGGGCCCGTGGTAGGTCACGTCCCCGCCCCGGTCGGTCTGGACGACCTCGACGCCCGGCCGGATCGAGAGAAGGTGTTCCCGGCGGGCCGTCTTTCCCAGAGTAACCACGTGCGGATGCTCGAGGAGAAGCAGCGTATCGGGGACTTCGCCGGCCACGCGTCGGCGGACGAGATCCTTCTGGAGGGCGAGGGCTTCCCCGTAGGGAACCGTCCCCAGCGCCCGCCAGCGGCAGGCGGGGCGATCGTCGCCGATCGGAACCGGAACGCCGGCGGACTTCAGATGTGGATCGCGTGCCCGAGGTAGGCATGGGCCGCCTCGAGCAGGCCCTCCGAAAGGGTCGGATGAGGATGCACCGAGTGCGCCAGGTCTTCCACCGTCATCTCGCCGTTCAGAACCGCCACCCCCTCGGAAACCAGCTCGCCCGCGTGGGCGTGCAGGATGTGAACGCCCAGGATTTCATCGTAGCGGGCGTCGCCCACGATCTTGACGAATCCTTCGCGTTCGCCTTCGATGGCGGCGCGTCCGATGCCCATGAAGGGGAATTTTCCGACCTTGACCTTGTGCCCGAGCTCCCGGGCGCGCTTCTCCGTCAGCCCGACCGAAGCCACCTGCGGGTCGCAGTAGGTGACGCCCGGGATGCGGTCGTAGTCGATCGGACGCACCGCTTTTCCCGCCAGGTGCTCGACCGCGAGGATTCCCTCCGCGCTGGCGACATGCGCCAGCTGCGGGTGCGGCCGGCCGGGAAGCGCCACGATGTCGCCGATGGCGTAGATCCCGGGCTCGGCGGTGCGCATGAAGGAATCGACCTGCACGTATCCCTTCTCGACGCGAACCTTGGTGTTTTCGAGGCCGATGCCTTCCGTGCACGGCTTGCGGCCCACGGCGACGAGGACCGTGTCGCACGCGATCTTCTCCGTCTTTCCTCCCGAGGAAACGTGAACCTCGTAGCCGGGTTTGATCGCCTCCACCTTGGCGCCCGTGAAGAACTTCATGCCGCGCTTGGCCAGGATCTTGCGAAGTTCCGCGGCCACTTCCTCGTCCTCGACGGGCAGGATCTGGGGCATGAGCTCGACGACGGCCACCTGGGCGCCGAAGCGGTGGTAGACGGAGGCGAATTCCATTCCCACGGCGCCCGCGCCGATGACGACCAGGGACTTGGGCACCTGCTTGAGGGAAAGGGCCTCGTTGCTCGTGAGGATGCCCTTGCCGTCGGGCTCCATGCCCGGGAAGGCCTTCGGGGCGGAGCCCGTGGCCAGGACGATCGCCCGAGCGGTCCAGCTCTTCCCCGCCACGTCCACGACGCCCGGCCGGACCACCTTGCCGAAACCCACGAGCATCGTGACCTTGTTCTTCTTGAGGAGCGCCTCCACGCCCATGTAATTGCGCCGGACGACCTCCTCCTTGTGTTTCATGACGCCTTCGAGGTTGAGGCGCACGCCCTGGACCTCGATGCCGTTGCGGGCGGCGTCCTTGACGCGCTCGTAGAGGTACGCGTCGTGGAGGAGGACCTTGGTGGGGATGCAGCCCCAATGAAGGCAGGTCCCGCCCCATTCGGGTTTGGGCCCTTTTTCCACGACCGCGGTCTTGAGGCCGAGCTGCGCCGCGCGGATGGCGGCGACGTAGCCGCCCGGGCCGGCGCCGAGAATGATCACGTCGAAGTCGGGCATGGACGGTTCCCCTTAAGCGATCGCGTTCCCCCCCGGAAAACGCCGCATTTTAAGGATCCGGCGGCGGGGAGTGTCAAGGACGGGCCACCCTTCAGAGCACCGTGCCTTTGGAAATGACGACAATGCCGCTTTCGGTGACGGTGAAGCGCTTGCGGTCCTCTTCCGGAAAGTAACCGATCTGCATCCCCTCGGGGATGTTGACCCCCTTGTCCACGATCGTGCGGTGGAGCTTCGCGTGCCGCCCCACGTTGACGTTCTCGAAGAGGATCGAGTCCGTCACGAGCGAATAGCTGTTGATGCGCACGAAGGGGGACAGGATCGAGCGTTCCACGCGGCCGCCGGAGACGATGCAGCCCGGCGAAACCATCGAATCGAGCGCCAGGCCCACGCGGCCGGGCTCGTGCTGGGCGAAGACGAATTTCGGCGGCGGCGCGGTCACCGGGATGTTTCGGATGGGCCACCCCTGGTCGTAGAGGTTCAGCTCCGGCGTCACCGCCACAAGGTCCATGTTGGCCTCGTAGTAGGCGTCGATGGTCCCCACATCGCGCCAGTACTTGGCCGCCTTCTTGTTCTCGTCGATGAAGCTGAACGCGTAGATGGCATGACGCCCGACCATCTTGGGGATGATGTTCTTGCCGAAGTCGTGAGCGCTCAGGGGATCCCGGGCGTCCTGCTCGAGGAGCGCGTAGAGAACATCGGGCTTGAACACGTAGATGCCCATGGATCCCAGGCAGAGCTCGGGGTTGCCCGGAATGGGCTTGGGGTCCCGGGGCTTTTCCTCGAACCCCACGATGCGCGCCGCCTCGTCGATCTCGAGGACGCCGAACTGCCCGGCGGCCTCGGACCGGCGGACCTCGACGGCCGCCACCGTCGCGTCCGCCCCGCGGTCCTGGTGATAGCGCAGCAGGTGGCGGTAATCCATCTTGTAGATGTGGTCGCCGGCCAGGATCAGAACCGCCTCCGGCTCTTCCTCGCGGATCACGAAGAGGTTCTGGTAGACGGCGTCGGCGGTACCCGTATAGGCCTCCCCGGCGTGGTGCTGGGGGGGAAGGGATTCGAGAAACTCCCCCACCGCCGGGTTGAACATCATCTGCCAGCCGTCGCGCAGATGCCGCAGGAGCGAGCGGGACCTGTACTGCACGAGCATCATCACCTTGCGCAGGCCGGAATTCATGCAGTTCGACAGCGCGAAGTCGATGATCCGGTAAACGCCTCCGAACGGAACGGCCGGCTTGGCGCGGTCCCGCGTAAGCGGCTCCAGGCGCTGGCCCTTGCCGCCGGCGAGGATGACGGTGATGACGCGGGAGGGATCCACGGCGAGAGATTATCCGACGCCCCCGCCGCAAGTCCAGAAAGAAAGCGGCGTCAGTCGATCTCGACCTTTTCGACCTCGGAGATGCTGCCGACGGCCCGGCTGAGGGCGTCCACGTCCGCCTTGTCCCGGCAGCTCGCCAGAAGCGTCACCTGGATCTTTCCTTCCACGACGTCCCGCTGGATATCGACCTCCTTGATCGCCGCGCCGGCGCGCTCGACGAGCACCTCGATGCGGCCCACGATCCCGGCGGCGTCCTTGGCATGCACCACGAAGCGGCGCAGAGCCTTCCCCCCCAGGAAGGCCTTCTCGAACTTGTCGAAGACGAAGATGGCCAGGATCGTGAACCCCGTGGCGGCGACGCCCGCTTTCCAGTAGCCCGCGCCCACGGCCAGCCCGATGCCGGCCGCCGTCCAGAGCGCCGCGGCGGTCGTCAGCCCGCGCACGGAAACGCCGTAGCGGAGGATCGCGCCGGCCCCGAGAAACCCGATGCCCGCCACAACCTGCGCGGCGATCCGCCCCGGATCCGCCCGGTGCGGATCCACCTCCTTCCACATGTAGAGCGACACGAGCATGACGAGGCACGACCCGATCGAAACCACCATGTGGGTCCGCAATCCCGCCGCCTGCCGGCGCGTCTCGCGCTCCAAGCCGATCAGCCCTCCCAAAAGCGCCGCCAGCCCCAATCGGCCGATCATCTCCCAGTCGCCCTGCTCCATGACGCTTCCTCGTTTCCGCCTTTTTTCTGAGCCCCGGGGGGCGGCGCCGCGTTATCCGGCGCGCTCCGCCGCTATTCGAAAAGCAGCGCCTCCCGATCCAGCAGCTTCTTGAGCACCCGGTAGCGCGAATTCACCGGCACCAGGTGGCAGACGGCCGACCCCGGAATCACCATCGGGATCGTCGTGCAGCCGACGACCAGGCCCGTGTACGGGGCCTCCAGGCGGTTCACCTCCGTCCCGAAGGGCTTGGTGTTGACCGCCAGCACGGAGCCTTTCTCGACGAGCTCGCCCGGTTTCACGTTCAGGATCAGGATCCCGCCCTTCTGGGCGCGGATCCAGCGGTGATCCTCCACCACGATCTGAAACGGCGGCGAACGCCGCTCGAAGTCGTACATCCGCAGGTCCGCCAGGACGTTCCGGATCCCCTCCACGCCCCGGCGGATGAGGTTCCTCTGGAACTTGAGCGGCTCCCCCGCCTCGTAGACGATCGTGGGAACGCCCGCCTGGGTGGCGGCGCGCCGGAGCGTCCCCTCCTCGCCCGGAAGGTCGAAAATCACTTCGCACCCGAACGCCGTGGCCAGCCGCCGCAGGACGGGGCTGCGCATGTCCGCCCGCACGTGGGGCAGGTTGGTGCGCCCCGCCCCCGCGGTATGAAGGTCGATCCCGTAGTCGCACAGGCGCACGATCTTGGAGAACAGCGCCCCCGCGATATGGGAGGCCATCGAACCGCGGTCCCGACCCGGAAAGAAGCGGTTGAGATCGCGCCCGTCCGGAAGATCGCGCGTCATCGTCAGAAACGCGATCGGGTTGGCGATCATCACGAGGATGAGCGTCCCCCGCAGCTCGCGGGGATCCACCAGGGCCCGCACGTGCCGGACCATTTCGACGCCGTTGAGTTCGTTTCCGTGAACGGCCGCGGTGATGTAGACCACGGGGCCGGGCCGGCGGCCGTGCAGGACCGTCACGGGAATGAACACAGGCGTGGCCGTGTAGAACTCGCTGATGCGGATCTTTACGTCCTTGCGGCGTCCCGGGCCGATCCGCATGCCGGCGATCTCGAAGGGCTTCACGACCGTCCCTTCCCCGCCCGCGCCTTCCGCACGGCCGCGTGAATGAACATCCGCGCCACATTCTCGCCCGTGGCGGCCTCCAGACCCTGGAACCCCGGAGAAGCGTTCACCTCGATCACCATCGGGCCTTCGGAGGACTCCAGAATGTCCACGCCGGCGACGTCCAGCCCCACCGCCTCCGCCGCCCGCGCCGCCAGACGCGCGTACTCCCGCGGCAAGGTCACCTTCTCCCCCACCCCGCCCCGGTGGATGTTGGAGCGGAACTCCCCCTCGCGCCCGATCCGGCGCATGGCGGCGCGCACTTCGCCCCCGACGACCAGCGCGCGGATGTCCCGCCCCTTCGACTCCGCGATGAATCGCTGGAGCAGGATGTCCTCCCCCAGGCTCCAGATGGTCTCCAGCATCGATTCCACCGACGCCCGGCTTTCGGCGAAGATCACGCCGGTTCCCTGCGTGCCCCGCAGGAGCTTCATGATGAGCGGAGGCCCGCCCACCAGGCGCATCAGGCGGTCGAGCTTCCGGGGATACCGGGACATGAGCGTGTCCGGGATCGGAATCCCCTTCGAGACCAGAAGCTGCAGGCACCCGAGCTTGTTCTTGGCCCGGGCGATCGGCCCGTGGCTGTTGAGCAGCGGCACCTTCATGAGATCCAGGTGCCGCACCACGCCGATCGAATACGCGGTGCCGGCCGTGCCGATGCGCGGGATCGCCACGTCCGGAGGGGAATGAGGCCGCCCGCGCACCCACAGCGACGGCGTTCCCCCCTGGACCAGGAGCACGCACTTGAGCGGATCGAGAACCTCCACCTCGTGGCCGGCGCGCTCCCCTTCCTCCTTGAGCCGCCGCGTGGAGTACAGCGTCCGCTTCCGCGAAAGAACGAGGATTTTCACCGGCCGTCCCCGATCAGTCCCGGAAGATCCGGTAGTCGATCTCCTGGAAGATGGAGTCCTTCCATTCGCAGTCCCTCAGGAAGGCCTCGTCCGCGGTCCCCGCGACCGCCATCTCCCAGAGGCGCGTGAACCGCGCGATGTGCTCCCGGAACCGGCGATGCGCGTAGGGCACCACCTGCCCCATCGTCATGATGAACGCCCAGTCGCTCGACTCCGCCAGGAGCACCTCCCGCGCCGCCTGGTTGAGGATCCGCCGCTCCAGCTCGGACCCCGCCTCCCGCCGCGCCAGCTCGGCCATCCGTTCCTCGGCGAGGCGCTGATGGCGGTAGATCCAGTCGTTGGAGCCGTTCAGCCACACCTCATAGTACCCCTTGTCCCCCCAGGACGACGCCGCCGGCTCCATCGGCTGGAACGGCCCCTCCTCCAGAAGGTCCGCCGGAGAAACCGCCCGCACGTCCGAACCCGCCAGCGCCCGCAGCAGCTCCTCGAGGAACACCGGACCTTCGAACCACCAGTGGCCGAAAAGCTCCGCGTCGTAGGGGGCGACGATGGTCGGCGCGATCCCGAGGCGCTCCCGGAGCCATCGCGCCTGGAGCTCCCGGTTGAACCGGAAGTTCCACGCGTGCTCCGCCGCCCGCGCGCGCGCGGCGTCCGGGTCGTACGGTTCCTTCCGGTCCAGAGGCACGTCCCCGGTGATCCGGTGACACTTGATCCCGAGCCCCCGCCCCTTTCCCAGGTCGTAGCCCAGGTCGCGGTAGAACTCGCGATACACCGGGTCGCCCGGATAGCCCTCGCGCGCGCTCCAGACCTGCTTGGACGTCTCGAAGTCCCGCCCGAACGCCAGACATCCCGCCGGCGTCCGGACCGGGGCGTAGATCCCGTACCGCGGGACGCGCGACCCGTTGAGGATTCCATGGGCGTCCAGGAAGAAGTAGCGCAGCCCCTCCTCCGCCAGGACCGCGTCCAGCCCGGGCGCGTAGGCGCACTCCGGAAGCCAGATGCCCCTTGGGGCGCGGCCGAAATGCTTCCGGTAATTGGCCACGGCCGCGCGAATCTGCGGCCGAGGCGAGCGGACGAAGGGCAGGAAGCCGTGCGTCGCCCCGCAGGTCAGAATCTCTAGGAGCCCCGCGTCCTGAAAATGCCGGAAGGCGGCCACGAGGTCGGTCCCGCGCGCGAACTCGAGCGACTCCGCGAAGAGGCGCTCGTACATCGCGCCCGCCTTCGCGAACGGCCCCTCGAACCGGCCCCGCTGAGAGCGCACGACCTCGAGAAGCGCCTCCGTCCGGGCCAGGTAGCGCGATCGGAGAAGCGGATCGACGAGCATCTCGCAGAGCGGGGGCGAGAGCGTCATCGTAAGCCGCGCGGGGACGCGCTCGCGCGCCAGCCGCTCCAGCATCCTCAGGAGCGGAATGTACGTCTCGGTGATCGCCTCGTAGAGCCAGTCCTCCTCGAGGAACTCGGGATGCTCGGGGTGGCGCACGAAGGGAAGATGCGCGTGCAGGACGAGCGCGAGCCGCCCGGAGATCACGAGCTGATCCTCCCCTCGCCGCCGGCGGAGCCGCGGCGCCACGGCTCGAGGATCCCCAGGAGCCTGCGGCGCACCTCTTCCGGTCCCTCGCCGGGAGTCCACTCCGGATCGACCCCTACGGCCGGGGCGCGGCGCGGCATCCGAACGCGCGCGGACGTCGCCACGACGCGCCCTCCGCTCAGAAGGTCCACCTCGTACTCGTGTTCCGGCTCCGCCCCGAAATACCATCCTCCCACGGGCCCCACGCGGACCTCCCGGACGGAGCCTCCGGTCAGGTCGCGCACGCGCAGCGCGTCCCCTCCCTCCCACGTGGCGAAGAGGCACTCCGGGTCGCGCGGCAGGGCCCAGACGCGGGTCACGCCGTACGTTTCCGGCAGGGCGGGACCGTAGTCCCAGAAGGGACCGCCCGGAGCCGGCGGAGGCGGAGGGCCGGGACGCGCGGAACAGCTCCAGGTCATGGAGTCGTCTTTCCCCTTTCGATTCTATCCCGCCAGCGAACGATAAAGGTCCCGATAGCGGCGCGCCGAGGCCGCCCAGCTGAAGTCCTGCTTCATCCCCTCGAGCATCATGCGGCGCCAGACCGCCGGGCTCTCGTACGCCCGCAGCGCCCGCCGCACCGCCTGAAGGAACGCCGCGGACGTGTACGGCCCGAAGGAGAAGCCCGTCACGCCGTCGATCACGGTGTCGGCCAGTCCCCCGGTGGCGCGGACGACGGGAACGGTTCCATACCGCAGGCTGTAGATCTGGTTGAGGCCGCAGGGCTCGTAGCGCGAAGGCATGAGGTAAAGGTCGCTCCCCGCCTCGACCAGGTGAGCCGTCGCGTTGTCGAAGGCCACCTGCACGGAGATCCGGTGCCGGAACCGGTCGCCCATGCGCAGGACCGCGTCCTGGTACGAACGGTCCCCGGAGCCCAGAAGCGCGACCTGCAGATCCTCGGCCGCCAGCGCTTCGGCGGCCTCGAGCAGGAGATCGATCCCCTTCTGTTCGCTCAGCCGCGTCACCATGCCCGCCACGGGAGTCCCGGGCCGGGCGGGCAGGCCGAACCGTTTCTGAAGAGCCGCCTTGCAGCGGGCCTTTCCGGACAAATCCTCGGCCGAATAGCGCGCCGGAAGATGAGGATCCCGAGAGGGATCCCACTCCGCATAATCCGCTCCGTTGAGGATGCCGTGAAGCGCGCCCGAGCGTTCCCTCAGGACGCCGTCCAGGCCGCAGCCCAGCTCGGGCGTCTGGATCTCGCGCGCGTAGGTCGGGCTCACGGTCGTCAGCGCGTCGGCATGCACGAGGCCCGTCTTGAGGAAATTGACCTGACCGTAGAACTCGGCCTCCTTCCAGGTGTAGTGGCGCCAGTCCAGACCCGTCTTCGGAAACTCCGAGGGGGGAAAGAGCCCCTGGTAGGCGAGGTTGTGGATCGTCAGGACGCTCCGCGTTTGGGGGAAGTCTCCGGCGTAGAGGGTCTTGAGATAGAGCGGCACGAGCCCCGCCTGCCAGTCGTGCGCGTGCACCACGTCGGGGGCGCCCAGGAGCTTCAGAAGCTCCAGAGCTCCGCGCGCCAGGAAGATGAAGCGGGCGGCGTTGTCCGCGTAATCCCCGTTCGGCGTCCCGTAGAGCCCGTCGCGGTCGAAAAAGGGATCGTGCTCGAGGAAGAAGACGCCGCCGGAACGGAAGACGCGGGCTTCGACGGCGCCGTCGCCCAGGGGAACCCGGATGCGGTGCGGCGTGGGTTCCGGACGGTGCCGGCGGACGCACCGGTAGAGCGGAGTCACGGTCGCGACCTCGACACCCAGGGCGTCCAGCGCGCCCGGCAGGGCCCCGGCCACGTCCGCGAGGCCTCCGGTCTTGGAGAAGGGAGCCACCTCCGAAGCGACGAAGGCGACTTTCATGGGACGCTCACGCCCTCACTTCCCGCAGAAACTGGGCGGCGTGCTCGGGCGGAACGGGATTGATGTAAAAGCCGGTGCCCCATTCGAAGCCCGCCACGCGGGTAATGCGCGGGATGATCTCGAAGTGCCAGTGGTAGTGCTCCAGCGGCCCGGCGTTGAGCGGGCTGGTGTGGATGAGGTAGTTGTACGGCGGCTTGTTGACGGCGCGCTCGATTTTCAGGAGCGCCGTGCGCAGGCAGCCGGCCAGCTCGGGCAGAAGGGCGTCCTCCGTGTACTCGTAGTGGGACACGTGCCGCTTGGGCATGATGTGGGTTTCGAAGGGGAAGCGCGCGGCGAACGGCGCGAAGGCGATGAAGTGAGGCGTGTCCACGACGAGGCGGGCGCCCGAGGACAGTTCCTGCGAAATCATGTCGCACAGAAGGCAGCGGTCGCGGAAGTCGTGATACTCGCGGGAGCGCTGGATCTCCAGGTGCACGCGGGCGGGAACGATCGGGGTCACGATGAGCTGGGAGTGGGTGTGCTCCATGGACGCGCCCGCCCGTTCGCCCACGTTCTTGAAGACGAGACCGTAGACGAGGCGCCGGTCGTTCCGGAGGTCCAGAAGCCGCTGTTTGTAAAGCCACAGGACGTCCCGCACCTCCGCCTCGGAGAGGCCCGTGAGGGACACTTCGTGGCGGGGCGTCTCGATGATAACCTCGTGCGCGCCCACGCCGTTCATCATGTCGTAAAGGCCGTCCCCGCGCTTCTGGAGATCGCCCTCCACCATGAGGGCCGGAAACTTGTTGGGGATGACGCGGGCCTTCCAGCCCGGCCCGTTGGGCGCGCCGCCGGAGCGCACCGCCGCGATCTCCGGAGGCGTCAGCGCCTCGTGGCCTTCGCAGAAGACGCACGGCCCGCTGCGCCGCGCCGAGACCGCCTCGGGGAGATCGAACTCGTCGGGCCGCTGGGCCCGCTCGCTGGCGATGATGACCCAGCGGCCGGACACGGGATCGCGTCGCAGCTCAGGCATGCGGGAGCATCCTCACACGCGCCAGTGGATGGCTTCGAAGTCGGGGGTCGGAACCGTGAACGAAAGGGGAACGAGGGTGGGGATCCGGACCGGAACCCCGCCCCTCCGCTCGAACTCCAGGAAGAACTCCACGTCCTGGCCGCTTTCGAGCCCCAGCGACCGGAAGGGAACGGCGGCTTCGAAGATGTCCTCGACCGCTCCCTGAAGCGGCACGCTCGCCGGGCGGGGACGCGTCACCACGAGACGAAGCTCGCCCTCCGCGAGCGCCGCGCGAGGGTCCACGCCCCGGCGGAAATCGAGCCGCACGAAGAGGCGCGACGTGTCGAAGCCGTAATAGACGTCGCTGATGAAGGCGCTTTCGCCGGCCTGGGCGCCGTATTCGCGGGACATGTCGTAATGGCCCGCCGCGATCCATTCGAAGTAATCGGACCGGCGGCCGTCCAGGCGCACGGTGAGAAGCGCCCAGGGGGTCTTCAGGACCGCCGCGCTCCGGATCTGCTTGATGGGACGCTGGAGCTCCTCGGGCCACGGCCGGCCGAGCGCCCGGTACACGTTCATGAGGTGGCGGCGGAACAGGGCGTCGAACTCGGCGTCCTGCGCGCTCGTGAAATCCTCTCCGAACCACCAGAACCAGTCGCTCCCTTCCGCGGCCCGCAGGCATTCCCAGGCGAGATCGTTCGACTGTCCCTCGAGGTCGCGGTAGACGCGGCCCAGGACCTCCCACGCGCGCCGGTCTTCCGGATGCCCGATCCAGATGGCGAAGTTCCGGTTGATCCAGGATCCGGCCGGAAGATGGGCCAGCGCTCCCTGCGGCGCCAGCTCCCCCATCGTCCGCGTCCGGATCCGCGGATGCCCGGAGAGCGCCCGGAAGAGCGCCCGGAGAAAGGGAACGCCTCCTCCGGGATAGTGTTCCCAGGGATTCTCGCCGTCGAGGATGACGGGCACGGGCCCTTCGCGCTCTTCGAGGCGGCGCACGAAGTCGCGCGCCGCCTCTTCGGGATCCCACGTCTTGTAGGTGAAGCTGAGAAGATTGGAAAGGACCGTGTCGCGGAAAACGATCTTCAGTCCTTCGAACGTGTAGACGCCCGAACGACCGATCAGGGCCTCGTCGGTGGCGACCCATTGGGCCCCCGCCCGCGCGAAGAGCGCGCAGGCCTCGCGGCTGACGGAACCCTCGGAAGGCCACATCCCGCGCGGCCGGCGTCCGAAATTGCGTTCGCCGGCCTCGAGCGCCCGGAAGACCTGCACTTCCGCCTCGGACTTGAGACAAGGAGCGTCCGGCAAAGGCAGATCCGGAATCGCCTCCCGCGCGCTGGCGAAGTCGCACAGCAGCGGCACGATCGGGTGATAATAGGGGCTCACGGAGAGCTCCACCCGCTCGCCCAGGCCCGTCCAGCGGGGAACGACGGCGGCGAGGATCCGGAGGATTCCTTCGCGGAGCGTCTTTTTGTCCTCCTCGGTGTAGCCGGCCCCCTTGGCGCGCAGGTCCTCAAGCTCCCCCGCCAGGGGATGAACCCACGCGAGGTTGGCCAGAACCTGGAGGTCCCGGAAGTCCTGCTCGCGCAGAGGCTTCCCGGAGCGATGAAGTTCCAGAAGCTGGCGGTAGCGCGGAAAGGCGCCGATGACCGTATCGGGGTGGGCCAGGAAAAAGGTCCCCAGAACGGCCGCCTTCTGCTCCTCCGTCAGTTCCGCCGCCGGGAGCATCGTCAGGTCGAGCATCGTGTCGGTCGCGCCGCGCCCGTATGCCGCGATCTGGTCCAGGAGAACGGGGCTGAAGTTGCCGGTGCACCGGACGGCGGGGAACTCCTCCAGAAGGCGGGCCATGCCGGTGTAGTCCTTGACCCCGTGCTGGCGGACCCAGGGCATGAGCATCTTGCCCGTCGGCAGATCCAGGTAGCAGGGCTGATGGAAATGCCAGAGGAAAGCAAGATCGACGGTGCCCATGAGCGTGCGGCGGGATTATACCCCGCAATCGGCGGCCTGTCACCTGTTGCGCGGGGTCCGTCCTCGATCGGACCTACCGGAGGTGCGCCTGAACGAAGGCCTCGTCCAGGTGCGAGACGGGAACGATCTGGAGGCCTTCGACGTCCCCGAGGCCGCGGGCGTTGGCCCGGGGAACGAGCGCGCGGGCGAAGCCCAGCCGGCGCGCTTCCGCCGCCCGCGCGGCGGCCTGGGCCACCCCGCGGACCTCGCCGGAAAGCCCCACCTCCCCGAAGACCACGGTGCGCTCCGCCACCGGACGGTTGAGGAAGCTCGACGCCAGGGCCGTCGCGACCGCCAGGTCCGCCGCGGGCTCGTCGATCCGCACCCCGCCCACGGCGTTGACGAACACGTCCTCGCCGGCGACCGAAAAACCGCACCGGCGCGCCAGCACCGCCAGCAGCAGCATCAGCCGGTCGCGATCCACGCCGCTCACCCGCCGCGCCACGTTTTCGGGATAAAAGCTCGGCGTCGTCAGCGCCTGGATTTCCACCAGGAGCGTGCGCGAGCCGATGAGGCTGGGCGTGATCGCGGAACCTTCCTTGGCGCCGCGGTCCTGGGCCAGAAAGAGCTCGCTCGGATTGGCCACCTCCGCCAGGCCCCGCGAGGCCATCTCGAAGATGCCGATTTCGTGGGTCGATCCGAAGCGGTTCTTGACGCTCCGCAACAGCCGGAAGGTCTGAAACCGGTCGCCCTCGAAGTAAAACACGGCATCCACGACGTGCTCCAGGGTGCGCGGGCCGGCAATGGCCCCCTCCTTGGTGACATGGCCCACAATGAAAAGCGAAATCCCCAGCCGCTTGGCCAGGTACGTCAGCTCCGCCGCGCACTCGCGCACCTGGGCGACCGTTCCGGGCGCGCTCGGAATCTCCGGCCGGTAGATCATCTGGATGGAATCCACGACGGCGAAGGCCGGGCGCAGCTCCTCGAGATGGCGGCGCAGGACTTCGACGCTGGTCTCGCTGACGACGAAAAGGTTCGGCGAGTCCACGCCCAGCCGCTCGGCGCGGAGCTTCGTCTGCGTCAGGGACTCTTCCGAGGAGGCGTAGAGCACCCGGTGCCCCTGGGCGGCGATCTTCTGGCAGACCTGGAGAATCAGGGTCGATTTCCCGATCCCCGGATCTCCCCCGATGAGGGAAACCGAGCCCACGACGATCCCGCCTCCGAGCACGCGGTCGAACTCCCCGAGACCCACGACGAGACGGGGACGCTCGACCGACCGGACGTCGGTAATGGGCAGCGGCCGTTCCTCCGAAGCCAGGAGGGGCCGGCGGGAACCTTCTTCGGCGACGGGCCGGACGGCTTCTTCGACGAGACTGTTGAACTCGCCGCATTCCGGACACTTGCCCAGCCACTTGGGGCTGCGAGCCCCGCAGTGCTGGCAGGCGTACTCGACCCGGGTCTTGGCCATGGGGGCGTTCTCAACGGACGGCGAGGCCGGAGGGGATCCTTACTCGGGCTGCCGCTTTCCCCACTTGCGGTCCAGAAGCTGCTTGAAGCGGCGATCGCGCCGCACGTTTTCGAGGTCCGGATCCTTCAGGAGATGCTTGTAGTCGTTGTAGCCCAGCTCGAAGGCGCGCTTCAGGGCGTCGAAGGCCCCGTCCAGATTCTCCAGGTTCGAGTAGCTGCACGCAAGGTTATAAAACGCGATCGGGTCCCGGGGCCGCAGGTTGGCCAGTCGAAGATCCGCTTCCAGAGCCTCCTGGTGCCGGCCCGCCCGCGTCAGGGCCTGCCCGAGCGTCTGAAGCGCTTCAACCCGGCGCGGATCGAGTTCCAGGAGGGATCGCGCCAGGCTGATCTCGAAGTCGTCGAAAAGCGTCTGCGCGGGGTCGAGCGGAGCGCGGAGCTCCTTCTCGCGCCTGGGCTTGGCCATCGACCTTCTATCTTATTAGGCCGAGCGCCCGAGTCAAGGGCTCGCGGAGCCGCCGGAGCGCCTCGCCGCGATGAGACAGGGCGTTCTTGACCTCCGGGGGAAGTTCGGCCATGGTGCACCCGTGCCGGGGGACGATGAAGAGCGGATCGTACCCGAAACCGCCCGTGCCCCGGCGCTCGAAGCCGATGAGCCCCTCGCAGCAACCTTCCGCCTCCGCGACGATGCGACCCTGCGGATCGGCCACGACCACGACGGCGCGGTATCGGGCGGTGCGCTCCGGAGCCGGCACTCCGCGCAGCTCCGCCAGGAGCTTGTCGTTGTTGGCCTCGTCCCCCCCTCCCGACCAGCGCGCGGAATGAATGCCGGGCGCGCCTCCCAGGGCGTCCACCTCGAGCCCCGAATCGTCGGCCAGCGCCCACCGGCCCGAATGGCGCGCGGCGGCGATCGCCTTCTTGCGGGCGTTTTCCGAGAAGGTCGCGCCGTCCTCGACCACCTCCGGCAGATCGGCGATCTCCACGATCGATACGGGCAGATCGGCGTAGATCTGGCGGATCTCCCGGATTTTGCCCTTGTTCTTCGAGGCGATGACGATTTCGCGCGTCATCTCGGCGTCAGAGCTTGAGGGCGGCCAGGCGGCGCACGGCCTCTTCCAGCCGATCCTCGGTCACGGTCAGGGCCACGCGGACGAATCCCTCCGCGGCCCGCCCGAACCCGGAGCCCGGGAGCATGAGCACCCCCGCCTCGAGAGCCTTCTCCGCGAACTCCATCGAGGTCATGCCCTTCCGGGGCACCGCGAACCACACGTAGAGGCCCGCCTGCGGAGCCGGGACGTCCCAGCCGAGCTTCCGCGTGCCCTGGACGAAAATGTCGCGGCGGCGCCGGTACATCTCGCGGATGGCCTTCATGTCGCCCCCGCCCTCCCGGAGCACGCGGGCGACGGCCTTCTGGAAGCCCATGAACTGGCCGCTGTCGCAATTGGCCTTGAAGGACCGGACGATTTCGACGACCTCGGCGTTGCCGCAGATCCAGGCGACCCGCCACCCGGCCATGGAGAAGGTCTTCGTCATCGAGTGCACGGCGACGCCCACCTCGCGCGCCCCGGGGGTCTCCAGGAACGAAACGGGCGGCTCCTCGTAGTAGAGCTCCGCGTACGCTTCGTCGGAAACGACGATCGTTCCGTTCCGGCGCGCGAACTCGACGCATTGGCGGTAGAACTCCCGCGAAGCGACGGCGCCGGTGGGATTATTGGGATAGTTGACGTAGAGGATGCGCGCGCGGCGGGCCACCTCCGGGGGAACGGCCTCCAGATCCGGCAGGAAGCCGTTTTTCCGTTCCAGGGGGAGCACGTACGGCTCCGCCAGCGCAAAGATCGTTCCGGATCGATAGGGCGGATAACCCGGCTCGGGGCACAGCACGACGTCGCCGGGATTGGTCAGGGCCAGCGGCAGGTGGGCGATGACTTCCTTCGAGCCGACCCCCAGGCAGATTTCTCGGTTTTCCAGGGTCACGCCGTACCGCCGCTTCATGAAGGCGGCCACCGCGGCGCGGAATTCCTCGATGCCCTGGGAGGGAGAGTACTGGTGAATCCCCGGATCGTTCAGATGCGCCACGAGGGTATCGAGAAGCAGGCGGGGCGGCGGCTGATCCGGGTCGCCGATCCCGAGGTTGACGATATCCCGGCCTTCTTTTTCGAGCGCGGCGCGCTTGCGTTCGAATTCGGCGAAAAGGTACGGAGGGAGCTTCTTGAGGCGGTCGCTGGGCGCGAAAGGCATGGACGTTCTCCTCCCGTCCCGAGGACGGGCGCGGGTCTTCAGCGCTTGGAGTACTGGACGCCGCGGCGGGCGCCGCGCAGACCGTACTTCTTGCGCTCCTTCATGCGCGGATCCCGGGTCAGGAATCCCTGTCCGCGCAGGATGGTTTCCAGCGCCGGCTCCGCCTTCTTGAGGGCGCGGGCGATGCCGAGCTTGACGGCGCCGGCCTGGCCGGCGATGCCGCCGCCGTCGGCCAGAATGAAGACGTCGTAACGGCCGAAGGCCTTGGTCGCGTGGAGCGGGGCCAGGGCCGTCTGCCGGTCGTCCTCCGTCAGGAAGTATTGATCGAACGGACGGTGATTCACGGTGATGGTTCCCGCCCCGCGGGAGAGACGCACGCGGGCCACGGCGGTCTTGCGCCGTCCGGTGCCCCAGATGTATTCCTTCGCCAACGTCTGCTGCTCCGGCATTACTTGATCTCCAGCGGCTTGGGCTGCTGGGCCTTATGGGGATGATCCGCCCCGCGGTACACCTTGAGCTTCTGAATCTGCTGGCGCCCGAGCGTCCCCCGGGGAAGCATGTCCAGCACCGCGTGGCGCACGACCTCCTCGGGATGCTTGGCGAACTCGACGGCGAAGGGGACCTCCTTCTGGCCTCCCGGATATCCCGAGAAGCGCTTGTACACCTTCTGAAGGGGCTTCTTCCCCGTCAGCCGGACCTTGTCCGCGTTGACGACGACGACAAAGTCCCCCGTGTCCAGGAACGGCGTATACGTGGGCTTGTGCTTGCCCATGAGCACCATGGCCACGCGCGTGGCGAGTCGGCCCAGAACCTGATCCTTCGCGTCCACGACGAACCACTCGCGCACGTGGGTCTTGGCGCCGGCGAGAAACGACTTCTGCGCTGTGCCTCTCATGTGGGCGTGTCAATATAGGGATGCCGCCCGGAAGTGTCAAGCGATATTCCGAGCCCGACGCCGGGCGAGGAAACCGGCCGCCAGGAACGCGGTCCCGATCAGAACGCCGGTCCCCTGCCCTGCTCCCAGCCCCGCCGCCAGCCACACAAGACCGGAAAAGATCATCGCGAGCGCCGAGATCTCGTGCCGGTGCCCAAGAAGGCCCGGAAACGCCACCGCCGCGGCTTCAGGGACGGACCCCCCGCTTCCCTCCGCCGGGAAAGAAGCAGCCGCCTCGGCGGAAGCGCCGGCGGAAGGCTCGGCAACGGGACCCGCGATCGATCCCGGCGGAGGCGTGGCCAGACCCACGATCTCGTCGAGCAGCTTCTGCCGGTCGATTCCGGCGTCTTCTTCGGCCATCGTTCCCATTATACTCCCGGCTCGCCGGGGCGGCGGGACGCGCGGACTACTTCTTCGGAATGAGGTCGCGGCCGCAGCCCGGACGACCGCAGCGGGAAGGCAGCGACGTCTGAACCTCCGGGTGGTCGGGACAGACGTAGGTGACCTCGAGCTTCCGGAGGACGAGATCCTTTCCGCAGCCCGCCCGCCCGCACCGCGAGGGAGTGGCCGTTTGGACCTCAGGATGATCGGGACAGGCGTAGGCGGTCGGAACGGATTCGGTCCTGCGGCTCTGTTCCCGGGGCATCCGCTCCAGCTTCTTCATGCAGGCCGGGCACTCCCCCGGCGCATCCTGCTCCACCTCCCGGTGGTCCGGACACCGGTAGGAGTGCTGAAGCTCGTCCTCGTACCAGTCTCTCCAGGTCGCGTACGAACGGTCGAAGTCCTTCTCGTTGATCCGATTGAGCGCCGTCCAGGCGGCCTCGACGACCTTCGTGTTTTCATCCCGGAGAAGCTCGATGAGCTGGGGATTGGCCGCCTTGGCCGCCGGTCCCAGCGCGCCGAGCGCGAGCGCCGCATTGGCCCGCGCCGTCGGGTGCGTGTCCTGGAGCCCCCGGGTGCGCACGGCGTCCAGCGCTTCCGCGCGCTTGATCTTCCGAAGCAGGATCAACGTCTCGTTGCGGACATCCATAACCGGATCTTCGAGCTTCTCGAGGATCTTGGGCATCAGTCCGCGGTCTTCCTTTTCGCCGAGCAGATGACGCAGCCCGTGGACGGCCGAAAGCCTCACTTCCCACTCCGGGTCGTCCAGGAGCCGCCGGAAAGGATCGACGGGAACCTCCGGCCTTCCGAGCATCCCCAGGGCCACGATCGCACGCGCGCGCAGGTAGCCTTCGGGGTGCGCGGACGCCTCGGCCAGCGGCGCCACGGCCGCCGGGTTGCGGGAAAATCCCAGCCCGAACGCGGCCAGCGCCCGGCGTTCCAGATCCTCCGAGGCCAGCCCCGCCCGGACCCGCTCGAAGTGGGCGTTCACGAGACGCGCGATCTCGGCCTCCTGCCGGGCCAGAGGCACTGGATCCTGCGCCGCATAGACCTCGACGAAGCGGGGGAAAAGCTCGGCCAGCCGCGCGAAGACGGCTTCCGAGATCTCCTCCTCCGTGGGAGCCGAGCGGCACGCGGCCGCCAGCAGAAGAACCGCGGGAATCATCCGCCGCATAAGGGTTCCTTTCTAACGACACGCCCGCGCGCGGGTTGGCCCGGTTTCGCTTGACTTGCCCTCGCAAGGCCCAGTATAGTCGCGCCAACCTCACCGGCCGTATGTTCGAGAAAATCGCGGGCGAAGGGATCACGTTCGACGACGTTCTTCTCATCCCGCGCCTGTCGAACGTCGTGCCCACCGAAGTGGACACCTCCACGCGTCTCACGCGCGACATCCGCCTGAACATCCCCATCGTCTCGGCGGCGATGGACACGGTGACCGAGGCCCGTCTGGCGATCGCCCTGGCCCAGGAGGGAGGGATCGGCATCATCCACCGCAACCTGTCCCCGGCGGACCAGATCCGCCAGGTGACCCGCGTCAAGCGGTTCGAGGCCGGCGTCATCACCGACCCCATCTGCCTTCCGCCCGAGGAGACGGTGGGCACCGCCCGGCGCCTCATGCGGGAGCAGAACATCAGCGGCATCCCCATCACCCGCGGGCAGAAACTCGTCGGCATCGTCACGAGCCGCGACCTGCGCTTCCAGAACGACGACGCGCGCCGGATCGCCGACGTCATGACCAAGCCCCCCCTCGTCACCGCCCCTCCGGGGACCTCCATCGACCAGGCCAAGACGATCCTGAGCGAGCGGAAGGTGGAAAAACTCCTCATCGTGGACGAGGACTTCAACCTCCGGGGGCTGGTCACGATGAAGGACATCCACAAGCAGGCTCAGAACCCGCACGCCTGCAAGGACGCGCGCGGGCGCCTCCGCGTGGGCGCGGCCGTCGGGGTGAACGACTTCGACCGGGCTCAGGGCCTGGTGGAGGCCGAAGTGGACGTCCTCGTCGTGGACACCGCCCACGGACATTCGAAGAACGTCCTCGAGACCGTCCGGGAGCTCAAGAAGCGCTTCCGGGACAAGCCGGTCATCGCCGGCAACATCGCCACCGCGGAAGCGGCGCGCGATCTCATCGCCGCCGGGGCCGACGGCCTCAAGGTGGGCATCGGACCGGGCTCGATCTGCACCACGCGCATCATCGCCGGCGTCGGCGTCCCTCAGATCACCGCCATCGCCGACGTCGCCAAGGAGGCCGAGCGGGCCGGCATCACCGTGATCGCCGACGGCGGCATCCGCCACTCCGGCGACATCCCCAAGGCGATCGCGGCGGGGGCCTCCTGCGTCATGATCGGCAGTCTTTTCGCCGGCTGCGAAGAAAGCCCCGGCGAAATGGTCATCCATAAGGGACGCAGCTACAAAGTCTATCGGGGCATGGGCTCCGAAGGCGCCATGGTCAAGGGCTCCAAGGAGCGCTACGGCCAGGGAACCGTGGAGGAACGCTCCAAGCTCGTGCCCGAAGGCGTCGAAGGCATGGTCCCCTACAAGGGACGGCTGGCCGACTTCGTCTACCAGCTCGTCGGGGGCCTGCGCGCCGGCATGGGATACTGCGGCTGCGCCAACATCGAACAGCTCCGCACCCAGACCCGGTTCCTGCGGATCACCAACGCGGGCCTGCGCGAAAGCCACCCGCACGACATCCTCATCACCAAGGAAGCCACCAACTACTCGGCCGAGCAGTAGGCCCTTCACCGGTAAAGGACCACGCGGTGCGTCCTGAGCCCCGCGCAGGACCCGCACACCGCGCCGCCCTCCAGACCCGAACCCCCGCAGGACGGGCAGGATTTCTCCAGCACTTCAAGGACCTCCAGATGCCGTTCGATGAACACTCCCTTGAGCAGCTTGTAGCGCGAAAGATCCGGCGCCGCCGACCACCAGGCCGCCGGCGAGCCGAGATCCGGCCGCACCGCCGGCCACGTGGCCTCGTCGTAGGCGTGCTTGGCGACGGGCTCCGCCGGTCGCCGCGACCAGAGCAGCTCCAGCGCCGGATCCTCCGGGCTGAAGTTGAGGCGGCGGCGGACCGCTTCGATCACGTCCCGCCGGAGGGCCTCTTCGACGTACGCGCGCGCTTCGGCCCAGGACACCGCGCGGTCCATCGCCTTCATCTTGAGAAAAGCTTCCGCCGCGCCGATCCACTCCCGCACGACCCGCGCGTCGCGCGCCTGACCGCGCAGCGCCTCGAGCTCCGCGCGCAAACGCCGCACCTCCGCGCGCCGGCCGCCCTCCACGGCCGGCTCCACAGCTCCCAGCTCGGCCAGCGCGGCGTCGTAGTCGCCCGCCAGACAGCTTTCCTGCACCTGATAGACCGCCTTGCGCAGAGCCAGGCTCTCCAGCCGGTCCCGCAGCCTTCCGAGCTCGGCCGCCAGACGGGCTTCCGGCCAATCCGGATGGCGGAGCAGCTCCGCCGTCCGGAACGCCGCCCAGGCCCGCTCCCGAAGCTCGGCCCGCAGAAGCTCCGCCCCCGCGCGGTCCAGCGCCTCGGGTTCGATCCCCGGCGCGCGCCCCTCCAGAAGGCACAGCGACTCCCGCGGCGTGTAGACCCGGCGCAGGTCGAGCCTCACGGGCTCCCGCGCGGCCACATCGCCCTCGGCCAGGACGAAGATCCCCTCCGCCGTCTTGAGCCGAAGCTCGCCGGGCGGGCCCCCCGCGACGGGAACGCCTTCGTAGGACTTCCCGTCGGCGGTGCGCACCTTCAGCCCCGGAACGGTCAGGGGTTCTTCGGTCCCCTCCTGAGCGTGGACGTGCAGAACCGCCACGAGCAGCGAGACGAAAAGGCCCGCCAGCCGCTTAAGGCGCTTGGGCCAGGAACGCGCCCACCGCTTCCACCACGCGGCGGCGTTCCCGAACGCCGAGGGAAGGATAGATCGGAATCGACGCCCACGCCCGATGAAGTTCTTCCGCACCCGGAAACTCCCCCGCCGCGGACGCCCACAGGCGGTGCAGAGGCCGGTAGACCGGCCGCTTGCACTCGATCGCGCGCGCGGCCATGAACCGCACGAAGCGCTCGACGGGCCCCACGCGCAGAACGAACCGGTAAAACAGGTGATCCCGCGGCGGCCGCCCCAGTCCGAGCGCCCTACAGTAATACTCGGCGATCCGGCGGCGCCGCTTGACGAATTCGGGCACGCGCGCCAGCTGCGCCCGCCCGAGCGCCGCCGCCAGGGCGCTCATCCGGTAGTTGTACCGCAGGCGGTCGTCGTCGCGGTTGTCGTAGGACACGAGATCGCGCACCCGGGCGGCGACGCGCCGATCCCGCGCCACGACCATCCCGCCGTGGCCGGTGGCGATCATCTTGGTGGCATAAAAGGAAAAAACCGACACGTCGCCGCCGCGACCGACGCCGCCGCCCAGGGCCATCGCGCAGTCCTCCACGATGGGAAGGCCCAGCCGGCGGAGCTCCTCCAGCGGCGCCCGCCGCCCGAACATGTGCGGGACGACGAGCGCCCGCGCCCCCCGCCCCGCGCGGCGCCGCACGTCCGCCGGATCCAGGTTGCCCGTTTCGGGGGACACATCCGCCAGAACCGGCCGCGCGCCCACGTATCGGACCGCGTGGAGCACCGCAGCGCAGACGTAGCTCGGCAGCACGACCCGGTCGCCGGGCCTCAGCCCCAATCCCAGAAGCGCCAGATGGAGCGCCGCCGTGCCCGTGTGAACCGCCGTGGCGTAGCCGCCCCCCAGGAAGCGCTCCATCTCGCGCTCGAAAAGCTCCACCTCCGGCCCGCCGCCGATCTGGCCGCTCCGGAGGACCCGAAGCACCGCGCGCGCCTCGGCCCGCCCGAGCGTCGGCCGCGAATGGGGGATGGCGATCTTGCGCATGAAAGGTCTTATGATATAATCCGCCGGCCCCATTATGAAGGCGAGGACGCGGCCCGCGAAGGCTCTCCCGAATTCCTCCTTCGCGCCGCGGATCGTCGTCCCCCCTCCCGGCCCCAAGGCGCGGCGCATCCTCGAGCGCGACCGGCGCGTCATCACCCCGGCCTACACGCGCGCCTACCCCTTCGTCATGGACCGCGGGGAGGGCTCCTTCGCCTGGGATCCCGACGGGAACCGCTACCTCGACTTCACCGCCGGAGTCGCCGTCAACGCCCTGGGCCACGCCCACCCCGAGATTGTCCGCGCCGTCGAAGCCCAGGCGCGCCGCTTCCTCCACATGGCCGGCACGGATTTCTACTACGAGGTCATGGCGGCCTTCGCCGAAAAGCTCTGCGACTCCGTGCCCGGCGACTTTCCCAAACAGTGCTTCCTGGCCAATTCCGGAACCGAGGCGATCGAGGCCGCGCTGAAACTGGCCCGCTACGCCACCCGCCGCACGCGTCTGATCGCCTTCTACGGCTGCTTCCACGGCCGTTCGATGGGCTCGCTTTCCCTCACGGCCTCGAAAGCCGTCCAGCGGCGCCACTTCGGGCCGCTCCTTCCGGACGTGTCGCACGCCCCGTTCGGGGATCTCGAGTTCATCGAGAAGTACCTCTTCCGCAAGACCACGCCGCCCGAGGACGTGGCGGCGATCTTCGTGGAGCCCATCCAGGGCGAGGGCGGCTACCACGTCGCGCCCCCCGGATTTCTCGCGGGGCTGCGCAAGCTCTGCGACCGCCACGGGATCCTTCTCGTGGCCGACGAGATCCAGACCGGTCTCGGGCGGACCGGCCGCCTGTGGGCGGTCGAGCACGACGGCGTGATTCCGGACATCCTCTGCTGCGCCAAGCCCGTCGGCGGGGGCCTTCCCCTGGGCGCGATGGTCGCGCGCAAGGATCTTCAGACGTGGCCTCCGGGCGCCCACGCGAACACCTTCGGCGGAAATCCCCTGGCCTGCGCCGCGGGTCTGAAGACGATCGAGCTCCTCCGGTCCGGGCTTCTCGAAAACGTCCGCGCGATGGGAGACTATCTGGGCGCGCGCCTGTCGGAGCTGGCGGAAGAGTTCCCGCACGTGGCCTCCCCGCGGGGGCGGGGTCTCATGCGGGCGGTGGACATCGTCCACGGCCGCTCCGGAGCTCCCGACCCCGAGCGCCGCAACCGGGTCGTGCAGGCCGCCTTCCGCCGCGGCCTGCTCCTCCTCGGATGCGGCGAGACCGGCATCCGTTTTCTCCCCGCGCTCAACATCGAAAAGGGGCACGTGGACGCGGCCGTCGCCGTCCTCCGCGAGGCCCTGTCCGCCTCGTCATGAGCACGACCCGCGCCGCTTCCCTCGCCCCGCGACTCGAGTCGCGCCTCCGGTCCCGGCGCGCCGTCGTGGGGGTCATCGGACTGGGCTACGTGGGACTGCCCCTCGTGCGGCTCTTCGCCACGAAAGGCTTTCCCGTCCTCGGATTCGACATCGATCCCTCCAAGATCGAGAAGCTCCGCCGGGGCGAATCGTACATCCGTTCCGTCCCCGCGGAAACCCTCCGGCGGATCCGCCGCCGCTTCGAGGCCACGGCGGATTTCGCCCGGCTTGCGGAAGCCGACGCGATCATCATCTGCGTGCCCACGCCCCTCCAGGAGGACGGGCGGCCGGATCTTTCCTTCATCCGGTCCACGGCCGACACGATCGCGCGGCATCTGCGGCCCGGACAGCTGGTGGTCCTGGAATCGACGACCTATCCCGGAACGACGCGCGAGGTCCTCAAGCCGCCCCTCGACCGCCGCGGCGTGGAATACTACCTGGCCTTTTCCCCCGAGCGCGAAGATCCCGGCAACAAGGACTGGACGAACGCGGACATCCCCAAGGTGGTCGGCGGGATCGACGAGCGCAGCCGGCGCCTGGCCGCGCGCCTCTACGGAGCGGCCGTGTCCCGCGTGGTCGAAGTCTCGTCCTGCGAGGTGGCGGAGGCGGCCAAGCTCCTCGAGAACATCTACCGCTGCGTCAACATCGCCCTCGTCAACGAGCTCAAGATGTGCTTCGAGCGGATGGGGATCGACGTCTGGGAGGTGATCGCCGCGGCGTCCACGAAGCCCTTCGGATTCCAGCCCTTTTATCCGGGCCCGGGGCTCGGGGGACACTGCATCCCGATCGATCCCTTTTATCTCTCCTGGAAGGCCAGGGAATTCCAGTTCGCCACGCGCTTCATCGACCTGGCCGGCGAGATCAACGTCCAGATGCCCTACTACGTCGTGGGCAAGCTGGAGGAGGCGTTGAAGGCGCGCGGACGGGGCCTGGCGGGATCCCGCATTCTCGTGCTCGGCCTGGCCTACAAGCGCGACATCGACGATCCGCGGGAGTCCCCCGCCTTCAAGATCATCGAGCTTCTGGAGCAGAAGGGAGCCGACGTCTCCTGCCACGACCCCTTCTTCCCCGCGATCCCTCCCATGCGCCACTACCGGCATCTCCGGGCGAAGACGGTTCCGCTCCGCCGGGAGACGCTCGCCGCCAGCGACGCGGTCGTCATCGTCACGGATCACTCGGCGTACGACTACCCGTGGATCGTGCGGCACGCCCGGCTTGTGCTCGATACGCGGAACGCCTGCCGCGGCGTCCGGTCGGGGCGCGAGAAGATCGTGAAGGCCTGAGCGGCGGGACTTCAGGCCACGCCCTGGGTCTTGAGCTTCTGGCGGGCCGTCCGCCCCTCTTCACGCGAAGCCCACCGGCGCGCCACGAGTTTCAGGATCGCCGCCCCCGCTTCCCGCTCGGCCCCCTGCCGCTCGACAAGCGCAAACCCGAGGTACAGAAGCTCCTCCGGCGTCGCCCACCGCGCCTGCTTTTCCAGCTCCCGGGCGAGCGAAAAGCCTTCCCGCGCGGCCAGCCTGGCGAAGAGGGACAGCGCGGGACCCCGGTCGCGCCCCGCCTGGGCCAGATCGAGCCGCTGCAGCCGGAGCCGCGCCAGGCCGAGCGAAAGCTCCGCCTCCGGGGTCGCCAGCTCCGGATGCTCGAGGATCCGAAGATGCCGCTCCGCGTCCTCCGCCTTCCCGCGCCCCAGAAGCGCGCGGCCCTTCCTGAGGAGCGAATCGCGCAGAAGCCCCGGATCCGCGGCGCGCGCGACCTCGAAGTACGCCTGAAAGCCGCTCCGCCGCTTTCCGAGAAGGGCCAGCCCCCGGGCCACCAGGCGGCGCGCCTCCGCGCGGCCGACCGCAGCCTTGGCCCCGCGCAGGGCGGTCACGATCTTCCACTGCGCGGCGACGTCCGAGGCGCGGTCGAGCGCCTTCAGGAGAAGCGGGCCGAATTCCGGCCGCGCCCGCAGCGCCTCCCCCGCCCGCTCCGAAAGCCGCGGGTCCTCCCCCTGAAGGAGCGCCCCGAGAAGCGCCTCCCCCGCCCGCGCCCCGCCCGCCTCGCCGAGCGCCCGCGCGGCGAAAGACTTCACCGGACCCGGCCCCTTCTCGAGAAGCCGCGCCAGCCGCTCGACGTGCTCCTTCCCCACCGGAAGCCGCGCCAGGACATCGAGCGCCGGCTTGACGATCCCGGGGAAGTCCGTCTCCTCAAGAAGCGGCAGAAGACGCGCGACGGCGGTCCTGGCGGCCGTCCCCTGGGGCGCCAGTTCCCCCAGCGCGGCGAGCGCCGCCTGGCGCACGGACGCCGGGCGCTTCCGGTCCGCATGGGCCAGAAGCGCCGGCACCGCGCGCGGATCCCCGAGCGCGCCGAGGATGAGCAGGCTCGACGCCACGGCCGTTTCGGCCTTGCGCGCCCGCGGCGACGTGACGAACTCGAGGATCCGGCGCACGAGGGCGGCCTTCCGATCCGCGGCCAGCTCCCGGGCCCGCCCGCGCCAGACCTGAGCGGCCTTCCGGGCCACCTCGGCCTCCGGATCCAGAAGCGCCGCGAAGAGGGCGTCCGAGGAATCCTCTTCCGCGAAGCGTCCGAGAAGCTCGACGACCCCCTGGCGGACCCGGGGATTCTCGGAAGCCAGATGCTCCCGCAGCACCGGCGCCGCCTGCGCCCCCAGCGAGGCCAGCGCCTGGAGGACCCGGGAACGCACGGGATCGGAATCGCCCAGAAGCGGGATCAGATGAGGCGCGGCCGCCGAAGCGTCGATCTTCGCCAGGGCGTCCACGGCGTAGAGCTTCACCGTTTCGTTCGAAGACCGCAGCGTCCGCGCCAGGGCCTTCAGGACGCCCGCGTCGCAGGCCTGAAGCTCCCCGAGAACGCGGGCCGCGGCGCACTGGAGCTCCGCGGATCCCTCCTGGAGCATGCGGCAGATCTTCTCGAGTTCGGGGGACATGTCCTGGAGAGGGAGTATAGGGAGCCGAACCGGGCGCGTCCAGCGTCGGGTTCAGCGCTTCGAGGACGGGGAGGCCGCCTTCAGGACGGCCAGCATGCGGCGGTGGAGCGTCCGGTTGGCGGCCACGAGCTCTCCGCGGAACGGGTCGGGCGGTCCTCCGCGAAAATCGGAAATCCGGGCGCCGGCTTCGGAAAGAAGGAGGCATCCGGCCGCCATGTCCCAGGGCCCCAGGCACATCTCCCAGAAGCCGTCGAACACTCCGGCGGCCGTCCAGGCCAGATCCAGCGACGCCGCGCCGGCGCGGCGGATCGCCCGCGCCTTCATGCAGAAGGCCGCGAAGTGACGAAGGTTTTCGCGCCGGTACCGCAGGCGGTAGGCGAATCCGGTGGCCAGAAGCGCCCGGTTCAGGCGCGTCTCCCGCGAAGCCCTCAGGCGAAGGCCGTTCCGGAAGGCCCCCGCCCCTCGGCGCGCCCAGAACAGTTCCCCCAGAACGGGCCCGTAGGTCACCCCGGCCTCCATCCGGCCGTGGGCCTCGAAGGCGATCGTCACCGCCCAGATGGGAAATCCGTGCGCGTAGTTCGTGGTGCCGTCGAGCGGATCCACGTACCACCGGAACGGCGACTCCCCGCGCGCGCCGCGCTCCTCGGCCACCACGGCGTGGTCCGGGAATTCCCGGCGGAGGGCCGAGACGATCATCTCCTCGGACGCGTGGTCCATGTCGGTGACGAGGTTTCCGCGGCCGTCCTTGAAGCGGACGCGGAGCAGGCCGCCGAAGCGGCGCCGAAGGAAATCGCCCGCGCGGACGGCGGTCCGCCGCGCGAATTCGAGGGCTCGGAGGGACAGATCGGCTCGAGGCATCGGAGGCCGCGACAATAGAGCAATTCCGCGGGGGGATGTCAACGATGGCGCCGGGGCGGACGCTCTGTTATAATTCCCGCCCCATGCGCGGCCTCTGGAACGGCGAAGCGACCGTGCTCGGCCAGGTCCGCTACGCGCCCAACTGCTGGAAGATCACCCTCGAAGTTCCCGCCCGGGATCCGATCGACGCGGGTCAGTTCTGCCACATCCTGACGGATGAAGCGCTGGATCCGCTGCTGCGCCGTCCGTTCAGCTACTGGGACGCGGCGGCCGCCCCGGGGGGCGGCACGCGGGTGGATCTTCTCTACACGGTGGTGGGCCGGGGGACGGAGCTTCTTTCCCGCCGCCGGCCGGGCGACCGGGTGGGATACCTCGGTCCGCTCGGAATCGGGTTGACGCCGGCGTCCTCGGGGACGTGCGTCTTCGTGGCCGGCGGGGTGGGCATCGTTCCGTTCTACCTTTTTTCGCGCCGGCTGGCGGCGGGGGGCCA
>DATLZA010000170.1 GCA_035574235.1 Planctomycetota bacterium
GCCGAGGGGCACGCGCGCCTGCGGGCGGCCGGCCTGAGCCGCCGCGCCCGGGCCCGCCGCGTGGACGCCGCCGCCGCGATCGTGATCCTGGAGAGCTACCTGCACCGGACCCGATAGCGGCCGGCTCCGCCGCTTCGACGCGCTCGAAAACCCGGCATCGTGTGGCCGGACGGAGGGAAGCCGGGCAGGAGCCGGGGGCGGCGTTCCGCGCCGCGCTACCACATCTCCGTCCGGATCCGGTCGGGCGAAATGCCCACGCGCGCCAGGAGCCCTTCCTGCCGGCGGCGCGCCGATCCGCACCAGAGGTCGCAGAAGCCCGGCTCGCGCCGGCGGGCTCCGTCCGGCCCCGCCGCTTCCCGCGGCCGGTTGGGGCCGCAGACGAACGCCCAGGAGGCCGCCGGGTCGAGGAACCCTTCCATTTCCCGGCGCACCTCCTCGACGGTCACGCGCTCGCCCCGGCTGCGGGAGAAAAACAGCCGCAGCCGGAACCGGTCGGGATGGCGCGTCCGGAGCGCGGGCCATTCGTCCCGGTAAAAAACGTCCTCCTCGGTCCGGTTCTGCAGGAGGAGCAGGTGCCGCTGAGGCCAGCCGCGTCCGAGGGCGTGGCGGATCATCCCACGGTTCGGAGCCACGCCGCTGCCGGCGCACAGGTGAAGGAACCCCGTGATCCCGTCCGGCGGCCGCTCCGGAAGGCAGTAGTTCCCCAGAGGACCCCGCAGGACCAGCTCCCGTCCGACCGCCCGTCCCCGCACGAGCAGCGGCGTCAGAAGCGGCGGGAGGGGGCCCCGGCGCTCCTCCTTGATCGATATCTCCAGGAACCGCGGATCCAGTCCGTCCGAGGCGAGCGAAAACCCCCGCGGCGGTTCGGGCATCCCGCGGTCCGCCTCCCGCCGGGCGATCTCGTCCGCCAGCTCCGGGAACTGGTGCGGATCGATTTCGACGTACTGGCCCGGGCGGTAGGGGAACGCCTGTCCTCCCAGGTCCAGCCGCAGCGTCGCGGCGTCCGGCGTCTCGGGGCGCACGTCCGCCACCCGCGCGCGGACTTCCCGTGTCTCCGCGTTCATGACCGGGGCATCCTCAGAAGCAGGAACAGGGCCGGCAGAAGAGACAGCGACGCCCCTTGGCCCATCACCATCGCCAGCGCCGTGAAGACGCCGAAGTACGCCGTCGGCACGAACCGGGACAGCGAAAGAAGCACGAACCCCGCCACCACGATCGACGTGGCGATCCAGATCGCCCGGCCCACCGTGGCGTGAGCCCGCCGGACCGCCTCGCGGCGGTCCGCTCCCGCCGCGCGGAGCTCCGCCCGGTAGCGCACCGCGTACTGGATCGCCGAATCGATCCCCACGCCCATCGCGATCGAGGCGATCATGACGGTGACGAGATCCAGCGGCACGCCCGTCCAGCCCATGACCCCGAGGCACGTGACGACGGGCAGCACCTGGGGCACGAGCACCACGGCCGCCAGCGCGGGGGACCGGAAGAGGATCAGGAGCATGGCGTAAATCGCGGCCACGACCATGAGGAACGTGTCCCGCTGGCTCTTCAGAAGGGTCTGAAGCATGTTCGAGTAGAGTAGGAAGACCCCGGTCACGCGCGGCTCGAGGTTTCGCAGCCCGGGCTGCGCGGCCAGATGCGCCTGCAGGCCCTCCAGGATCTTTCGGCGGTGAAGGGTCGGCGCGGTTTCGCGGAACCGGACCAGGACCCGCGCCACGCGGAATTCAGGATCCACGAACTCGCGCACCTGTTCGCGGGCGGCCTTGATGCCGGCGAGCTGTTCGACCGTCAGGCGCGGAAGCGCCTTGCGCGCCTCGTCGAGCAGCGTCTTCAGGGACCGGACGTTGCCCGCCTCGGGAACGCGCTCGAAGTAGGAACCGGCGGCGGCCAGGGCCTCCACGCCCTCCGGCGTCCGGAAGAATCCCGGGGCGGGCGCTTCCAGAACCACCTCCAGCGGCGTCGTCCCGCCCATCCGCGTGTCGATGTACTCCAGGCCGCGGTAAACCTCGCTCGAGGGCCGGAAGTAGTCGATGAACTTGGTCTCGACGCGGATCCGCGCGGCTCCCGCGAGCCCCAGTCCCAGAAGCGCCAGCCCGGCCGCGACGACGAGGCCCGGCGCCCGGAGCGCCGAGGCGGCCAGAAGCCGCACGACGCCGCGGGGGCCCGAGGCGGCCGGCGGACCCGTCTCCCGCGACGCGCCGAACGGAGCGGCCGCCGCGGGCAGAAAGACCAAGACCGTCACGAGCCCGATCGCCATGCCGATCGTCATCATCAGGCCGAAGGTGCGCACGGGCCGGATGCCGCTCGTCAGGAGCGAAGCGAACCCCGCCATGGTGGTGGCGGCGCTGTAAAGGCACGGCGTCCAGACGTCGCCCGCGGCGGCGGCCATCGCGTCCGGGTGCGGCTCGCGCGGGAAAAGCCCGCGGCGCTCCCGGTAGCGCTCGATGACGTAGACCGTGTAGGGCAGAAGAAGGACGAAAAGAAGCACCGGAAGGTTCGACGTGATCACGGTGACCTTCTCTCCGGCCGCCGCCATCGCCCCGAGGACGAACGTCACCGGGAGGAGGCAGGTCAGGATGGGCAGGGCCACCCATCGGACCTTCCGGTAGGTGACCGCGAAGGCGAGCAGGAAAAGCGTCAGGCTCACGGCGCCGAAGACCTTGAGGTCGGCGGCCACGTGCTCGAGAAGGTTGATGTTGATGATGGGGATTCCCGAGAGGCGCACGGGCTCGTCGAGCCGCGGAGGCCCCCAGGCGGCGGCGACCTCCCGGAGCCCGCGGACCATCGCCTCGCGCCGCGCGCGAAGCTCCGCGAGGGCCGCGCGGTAGGGACCTTCCAGCTCGGCGAGGCGCGCGCGGTCCCGGCGGGCCTGGGCGTCGGCCCACTGGGTGTCGAGCGCGAGGATCGATTCGGGGATGTCCAGGTGCGCCAGGAGCGAGACGTCCCGGCCGTCCGCCGAGATGAGGTTTCCGGCCGCCTGCGTATGGTTCAGCAGCTCGCGCCGCGCCGCCTCGAGGTCGGCTTTCGGGTCGGTCAGGAGCACGGGGACCGGAAGCCCGAAGGGCGAGGCCCGGTTCCGCAGAAGGGGGACCGTCAGGATCGAGGTTACGGACTTGACGTGCGGGACGCGGCCGAGCTCGGCGGCCAGCTCCGAAAGAAGACGCACGGACTCGGGCGTAAACCAGTCGGCCTTCCGCGCGCAGACGATCGCGTATTCGTCGTACCCCCAGAGAACGCGGCTGCGGTTGTAATAGGCGAGGTCCGGATCGCGTTCGTCGAGAAGCACGTGGGTGCCGGCCTCGATGCCGAACCGGGGCAGGACCGCCGCGGCGGCCGCTCCGGCGGCCAGAAACGCGGCCAGGACCGCGGCGCCCCGGCGTCCTCCGACGAGCGCTCGGATCATCAGACCGCCCGGGCGATTTCCTCGACCGCGTCCGGATTCTCCACGGACGAAAGGTCCCCGGGCGGCTGGCCCAGGTACCGCCGGCGGATCGCGCCCCGCACGATCTTGGCGGAACGCGTCTTGGGGAGCATCCGGACGAACTTCACCGCTTCGGGCGCGCAGGTTTTCCCCAGATGCCGCACGACCCGTTCCTGAAGCGCCCGGCGGAGCTCCTCCGACGGAACGCGGCCGGGCTTGAGGACGGCGAAGCAGACGAGGGCCTCGCCCTTCACCTCGTGGGGAACGCCGATCGCGGCCGCTTCGGCCACGTCGGGATGCTCCAGAAGCGCGGCTTCGACCTCCGCGGGTCCCACGCGCTTGCCGGCGATCTTGATCGTGTCGTCCGAGCGGCCGTAGAGGAACCAGAAGCCGTCCTCGTCCACCCGCGCCCAGTCCCCGTGATACCAGACGTCCGGTCCGAACCTGGAGAAATACGTCTCGAGATACCGCTCGGGATCCTTGAGGAACCCCTTCGTCATCGACGGAGCCGGCTTCTTGCAGACGAGGTGACCGATTTCGCCGCGCACCGGCCGTCCGGCGTCGTCGAAGACGTCCACGTCCATGCCGAGCCCCGGTCCCCGCAGCGTGCAGGGCTTGAGATCCGTAATGGGCAGCGGCGAAAGGTGGCAGCCGATGATCTCCGTGCCGCCCGAAATGTTGATGATGGGGCAGCGCCGGCGGCCGACCTCCTCGAAGTACCACATCCATCCCTCGGGATCCCAGGGTTCGCCCGTCGAGCCCAGAAGGCGAAGCGACGAAAGATCCCGGCGGCGGACCCACTCGGGGCCGGCGGCCTTGAGAAGGCGCACGGCGGTCGGGGAAATGCCCAGGTGCGTGACGCGGTGGCGCTCCACGATTTCCCAGAGCCGGTCGGGAGCGGGATAGTTCGGCGCGCCCTCGAAAAGAACGAGGGTGCCGCCGAAGAAGAAGGTTCCGATCATCTCCCAGGGACCCATCATCCAGCCGATGTCGGTGACCCAGAAGAAGACGTCGTCCGCCCGCACGTCGAAGGCGTATCCGACCTCCTTGGCGATCTGGGCGAGCGCGCCGGCGTGGGTGTGCACGGTCCCCTTGGGGCGCCCCGTCGTGCCGCTGGTGTACAGAATGACGGAGACGGCTTCGGCTTCGAGATCCACGGGCTCGAAGGCGTCCGAGGCGCGGGCCAGAACGTCGTCCCAGGCGAGGTCGCGCGGGTTCCAGGGCACGTCGATCCCGAGGCGGCGGAAGACGACGACGTGCCGGAGGGAGGGGCACTGGGCGGCGGCGAGGTCGGCCTCGGGTTTGAGGGGAACTTTCTTCCCGCGGCGCGAGACGCCGTCGGCGGTGAAGAGGACCTTGGCTTCGGCGTCCTGGAGCCGCACCGCCAGGGCGGGCGCTCCGAAGGCGGAGAACACGGGGACGGGGACGAACCCGCCGGTCAGGCATCCGAAAAAGACCGCCACCGTTTCGGGCACCATGGGCATGTAGAGTCCCACGGCGTCCCCGGGGACAAGCCCCAGCCCCGCGAGCGCGTGGGCCACGCGCGCGGCGGCGCGGCGGAGCTCGCCGTACGTCAGCGTGCGGACGCCGCCGTCGTCGCCCTCCCAGACGAGGGCGGTCTTTTCCGCCGCGCGTTCCGCCAGGCAGTTGGCCGCGAGGTTCAGGCGTCCGCCCAGGAACCACCGGGTCCACGGGAAGCCGCGGGAGGAGTCCTGCACGCGCTCATACGGGCGCGACCAGCGCACCCCCAGGTGGGCGAGCGCGGCGTTCCAGAACCACGACGTATCCTGGACGGACCGGCGGACGAGCTCCTCGTAGTCGCGGATGCCGTGGCGCCGCATGAAGTCGGTGACGCGGGCGCGTTCGATGAGGTCCGGGCTCGGCCGCCAGACGATGTCCTTCACGCCGACGCCATTCTATAACCGCGCGGGAAAGGGACTCAATACCCCGCCGGGCGCGTCAGCGGCGTCCGGTGCGGATTGGGGGCCGTGTGGTAAGCCACCAGCCGCCGCTGCCAGCAGCCGCCGCTGCGGATCTCCACGCGCTTGATCCGGATCTCGTCGATGAACCGGCGGTCCTTGTCGTCGTACTGGGCGGCGGCGAAGTCCGCCACGTCCCGCATCTCGCGGTTCTGCTCGGACACGTTGTACTTGGAATCGCGCGTCGTTTCGTAGGACACCAGCAGGACCGTCCGCCCGTCCATGGGTCCCACGTGAGCGCCCACGCTTTCGAACTGGAAATGGGACCGGATGCGTTCGGCCAGGCGGACCCGGTTGGCCGCCGGCGATTGCTCCAGGCTTCCGAGCGCCAGAAGCATGGCGACGATCATGAAGACCACCGCCAGGAAGCCCGTCACGGCGATCATCCAGAGGGACTTGCTGCCCACCGACGGAGATTATAGCCCGTCAATCGGAGGAGCGGCGCAAGGCTTCGGGAGGGAACTCGGCCCGGACACCGGGGCGGGGCCGGCCTCCCTCGTCCACGAGCCCTTTTTTCCGGAACCACCCGCGGTTCATTTCGAGGACGTACTGAGCCGGGCCGTCGGAGGGGTAGGTGGGCCAGGGGCCCCGGCGGGGATCGTCGGCGGGGGCGGCCTCGCACACCTTGACGAGCGTGCCGTCGGCGCGGAAGTAGGCGATGTCGAGCGGAATGAGGGTGTTTTTCATCCAGAAGCCCAGGGACGGCCGCTCTTCGGGGTAGACGAAAAGCATCCCGTCGTCCGCCGACAGGCGGGGGCGGAACATGAGGCCGTGCTGGCGCTCGGCCTCCGTGAGGGCGAGTTCCGCATAGGCCGTCGCTTCGCCGATGCGGACGTGGGGCAGTTCCTCCGGGCGCGCGGCGCGGACCTCCCGGGAAAGGTCCGCGCGGTCGCCGGGGCGGACCGCGAGCTTATCGAGCGTCCCGGGGGCGACCAGGAGCGCGTAGGCGGCCTCGGCGCGGGGGACGAGCCCCTCGGGGTCGGCCGGCCGGAGCGTGCCGAGGTCGACGACTTTCCCTTCGCGGTCGAGGAACGCGGCGTCGTAAGCGGCGCCGCCGGGTTCGAGCTTCACGAAGCGTTCCCGCGGCCAGGCCAGGAGGAACCCGCGGGTTTCCTCCGCGGCCGGGAAGGAGGCGGGGGCCCCGCGGCGCTCCCGCTCGCGGGCCACGATCGTCACGGCGATCGGGCGGCCCTTGAGCGTCACCTGGCCGAAGCGGGCCTCGCCTTCCGGGCCGCCTCCGCAGGCGCATCCCAGAACGGCAAGAGCGAGGGCGGGAAGGGTCTTCTTACTCATCCTGGTTCACTCCGAAATACCGGAACCGGAGAAGATGCGCCACGCGCAGGGCCGGCTCCGAGATCTTTTCCGCGTGGCGCGGGTCGATCGACGCGCCCGTCCAGCTCGCTTTCTCGAGGGACATGGGCTCGCGGGCGTTGTCGTTGAATTCGCGGAAGCTCCGCACGCGGGCCACGACGCCCCGGGGTTCGACCGGGGCCACGTGCACTTCCAGCCGGGTGCGGTACCCCTCCCTCCAGTGGGCGCTGAGGTGGACGATCCAATCCGTCTCGAAGGCGTACGGGGCGCGGGGCGGCTCGAGGATCGCGTATCCCTGCCGCGTCACGATGTCGCGGGCGGCGCGGAGGACGTCCTCGGGGGATTTAAGGATGGGACCGACCTCGTACCAGTCGCCCGCGGCGGTGGCGGCGACCGGCTCGGCCAGGTCGAGGAAAAAGCAGCCTCCGAGGAGGGCCAGGGCGCCCAGGACGCCGGCGGCGCGCGCCATAGGCGCCTCAGGATAGCAGAGGCGCGGGGCGGGAGCCACTGTCCCGTGGGCCGGCTATTCCTGTCCCGTCTCGACGAGTTCGAGGTTGAACTTTTCGAAGTCGCGCTCGAGGAATTCGAGCTTCACGAGCCCCACGCCGGGGGCGTAGGTGCTGCGCGAGGTCATGGGGACCGTGGCGCCGTCGCGCTCGACGCTGCTGGTGAATTCGACGACGAGGCAGTCCTCGTACGTCCGCCGCGCGTCGCCGCGGCCCACGGAGACGGTTTCGCCCATCGAGCGCACGAGGCGCCGGAAGGGCCGGCCCGCGGATTGCCAGGTCCAGACGTTTCCGGAACGCAGCGGGAACTTGAGGAGGGGTTCGCGTTCGGCGCCGGCGACCAGGTAAACGGCGTCCCGCTCGATTTCCAGGAGGTACGTCATGCGGGTGGAGTAGTTCCGGTAGATTTCTTCGAGCACCGCGTACACGCGCAGGAGGTCGCCGTCGCGGGCGACGGAATCCACGCGGACTTTTTCGAGCATTTCCCCGTCCCCGCGGCGGTAGAGGAGGTACCGGCCGGGGCGCAGGGGAAAGTACTTGCGCATCTGGGCGGCGATCTCGGGGGGACGGGGCGAGGGGCGGTCGCTCAGCCGGGCGAGGGCCTCTTCCGCCCACGCGCGATGCTCGGGGCGGCGCGCGCGGGCCAGGAAGTCGCGCAGGAGGGGCGCGGCCTCGTCGCCGTAGGCGGCCTCGGTTTCTTCCTTGAGGAGGGCGAACTCGGCCTCCTCCGCGATCCGGCGGGCCTCGGCGTGATCGGGGTCGGCGGCGAGGGCTTCGCGCGCGGCCCGGGCGGC
>DATLZA010000171.1 GCA_035574235.1 Planctomycetota bacterium
GCCCTCCGGCCGGGCCGCTACCTTTCCGAAGAGCGTCTGGCCACCGGCCGCGTGGTGCGCCTGGAGATCTGGAAAGGAGCCGCCCGCCTGGCCGCCGACCGGCCGATCCTCGGCGCCGGCGCCGGGAACTTCGCGGCCGCCTTCCCTCCGTATCGCGGCGAAGCGGAGTTCCGCTTTCATCACGCCGCCTCCGGCCCCGCCTTCGTGGAGGTCGAAGACGCCCACTCGAGCTGGATGCAGATCGCCGCGGAGACGGGCGCTCCCGGATTCCTCGCGTGGATCGCCGTGGCGGCCCTGGCCGCGCGGCTCTGGCGGCGCCGCGTCCGCGCGGCTCCAGAAGGCTCCGAGGAGCGCCTCCAGGTCGCCGGACTGGGGGGCGGGGTCGCCGCGTACCTGGCGGCGGGCCTGTTCAACACGGTCACGCTTCACGTCTCGCCGACGATTCTCTTCGGGGGGCTTCTGGGCCTGCTGGCCGGCCGGACGCTCGAGGGCCGGCGCGCGCGCGTGGCGGCGGGAGTCGGCGCGGCCTTGAGCCTGGCGGGCGTTGGGGTGGGGACGGGCCTGGCGGCGCTCGAGGCGACGCTCGCCGCGGCCGCGCGCGAACCGGATCCGGCCGCCCGGGAGCGGCTGCTCGAGCGGGCCGAAGGGATTCCCCCCGGACACTGGCGCGTGGCGTACCTTCGGGGGAAGCTTTATGCCGCGACCGGCCGCTTCGACGAGGCGGCGGAGGCGTTCCGCCGGACCCTCCGCCGGCGTCCGAACCATCTCGACGCGCTCAACAGCCTGGCGGTCGCGATCCTGAAGGGCGGCGGGGACGGGCGCGAGGCGGAGGCGGCCCTGCTCCGCGCGATCGGGACCGCTCCGTACGCTCCGACCGCCTATTTCAACCTGGGACTCCTCGAACTCGGCCGCGGACGTCTCCCGGAGGCCCGGCGGAGGTTCGAGGAGACGCTCGAGCGCCATCCGCGGCACGGTCCGGCGCACTACTACCGGGGAATCACGCTTCTGGGGGACCCGGGGGCCGCGCGGGCCTGCTTCCGCCGGGCGCGCGAGGAGGGCTTCGACGTCGGGGGCGCTCTCCGGCGCGAGCGTCCGGCGCTCGCGGCCGATCCCGCGTGGGCCGAGTTTTTCCGCTGACCCGTCTCCCGGTCAGGGCTGATAGAAGTTCCGCACCCAGCGGTGCGCGCGGAGCGCCTGAACCTGCTCCGGCGGCAGCCCCCGGCCGTCGCCGAGCGCGCAATTGGCCTCCGCGTGCCGCACGGACCGCATCCCGGGGATGACGGTCGAGACGGCCGGATGGCTGAGCGAGAAGCGGATCGCGATCTCCGGAAGCCGCTCGAGCGAGACGTCCAGATCCTCCGAGATCCGTTGGACCCGCTCGAAGACCTCGCGCTTGCGGTCGCCCTTGAAATAGCGCTCGCGGAAATCGCCCGGCGGGAAAACGGTCTCGGGCGTGACTTTCCCCGTCAGGCCCCCTTCGTCGAGCGGCACCCGGGCGATGACGCCGATCTGCCGCTCGAGACAGAAGGGAAAAAGGCGGTCCTCGGGGCTCTGGTCGAAGATGTTGTAGATCACCTGGACCGTGTCCACGACGCCGGTCTTGAGCAGCTCCAGGCCGTTCTCCGGCGTGTGCTCCCCGAGGGAAACGCCGAAGAAGCGGATCTTGCCCTGCCGCTTCAGGCGCTCCACCGCCTCCAGCCAGTCGCCCCGGCCGACGAACTCGTCCGTCCAGACGTGGAGCTGCTGGAGATCGAGCGTTTCGACGCCGAGGTTCCTCAGGCTCTCTTCGGTGCATTCGGCGACGTAGGCGCCGGGGAAGACCTCCTCGACCGGCACGTCGCGCCGGGCGGGCCACTGCCGGTTGCGGGGCGGAACCTTGGTGGCCACGTAAATCTTTTCCCGACGGCGGCGGAGCACGCGCCCGACGACGCGCTCGCTGTGCCCGTCCCCGTAGGCGAGCGCCGTGTCGATGAAGTTGAGGCCCCGCTCGATCGCCCGTTCCAGGGCGCGCTCGGATTCATCGTCGGCGGCGCCGATCCACTGCTTGCCGCCGATGCCCCAGGCGCCGAAGCCGATCTCCGAAACGCGCAGGCCGGTGCGTCCCAACGTGCGGTAGTTCATCCGTTCTCCTCCGGGGCGGGCATTGTAGCGTTTTTCTTTGAGGAACGCTCTTTCCTGTGGTGAAGTGGGCTCTTATGAAAACGGTTCTGGCGTTCGGAGAGGCGCTCTGGGATCTTCTTCCGTCCGGGCCGGCGCTCGGAGGGGCGCCGGCGAACTTCGCGTACCGCCTGAACGCGTTCGGGGACCGGGCGCTTCTGGTGACGCGCCTGGGGCGCGACGCGTGGGGCCTGCGGGCGGGGGAGCGGCTGAAGGCGCTGGGGCTGGACCTGGCGCTGGTGCAATGGGACGACCGGCGGCCCACGGGGACCGTGCCCGTCTCGGTGGATGCGCGCGGCGTTCCGGAATTCACGATCGTTCCGGACGTGGCGTACGACTACATCGAGCCGGCGCCGGCCCTGCTGGAAGCCGCCGCCCGGGCGGACGCGGTCTACTTCGGGACGCTCGTTCAGCGTTCGCCCGTGTCGCGGGAGACGCTCCGGAGGGTGCTCGCGGCGGCGCCGCGGGCGGCGAAGTTTCTGGACATCAATCTCCGGAAGGACTGTTACACGCCCGAGACGATCGCCGCATCGCTAGCGGCGGCGGACGTCCTGAAGCTCAACGAAGGCGAGGCCGAGGCCCTGGCGGGAATGTTCGGCCTGCGCGGCGGAGCTCCGGCCGCCGCGGCGGAGGCGATTCTGGAACGCTGGCCGCTGCGCTGCTGCGTGGTGACCCTGGGGGAACGGGGGGCCGTGGCGGTTTCCCGGAACGAACGCGCCGAGGTGCCGGGCTGGAACGTCCGGGTCGTCGATACGGTGGGTTCCGGAGACGCCTTCAGCGCGGGGTTCCTTGGAGCGTATCTCCAAGGGAGGCCTTTGGCGGAGTGCCTGTTCCGCGGGAACGTCCTGGGAGCGCTCGTGGCGGAACAGGAAGGAGCCACGCAGCCGCTCGGTCCCGAGGACGTGCGGCGGTTTCTGGAGCGGGAAGGCGCCGGTTCCTCGGGGGAAAAGGGGATCCGGAGATGAAGGCTCTCGCGCTGGCCGTCTGTCTCGGGGTCGCGCCCCAGTCCGGCGAGGAGCCGCGGCATGGAGCGGCGGATCTGAAGGTCGGGGAAGCGGCGGAGGTGGAGATTCCCGGAGGGCGCAAGGTGCGCGTGCGCCTCCTGGATCTCGAGGAGTTCCGTGACGACGTGTGCGACGCGGTGCGGCGGGCACGCGTCCGCGTGGAGATCGACGGCCGCGCGGAGTGGGTGGAGTCGGCGCACTATAACCTTCCGGTGACGGTGGGGGAGTTTCAGGTCGATTGTCCGATCACCCGGGGGACGGTGGCGAATTCACGGACCGACGTCTGGGCGCTCCGGAAGGACGCGCGGATCCGGATCTGGCCGGCGGGTTCGCCGTGGCTTGCGCCGGGGACGTTCCGCTATCCGGTCCGCCAGCGGTGGTTCGCCGGTCTCACGCAAATGGCCAACGAGCCCGTTTTCGTGGACGGCGGGGATATCCCGGGACCGCGCAAGATCTACTATCACTGGGGGCTGGACATCGGCGGCAGCGAAGGTCAGGTGGAGGTCGTCGCCGCCACCGACGGGCGCGTTGTCAGCGCGGGAAACGCGCTTCTTCCGGGGGAGGAAGGCTCGCCGGCGCGGCCGCGGTATGACGTCGTCTACCTTCGGGACGGCCGCGGCTGGTACTACCGCTACAGCCATCTCAAGACGATCGAGGTGAAGCCGGGGGAGACCGTCGAGATGGGACGGCGGATCGGGCTTCTGGGGAAGGAAGGGGCCAGCGGCGGCTGGGCGCATCTGCACTTCGACATCACCCGCCGCCAGCCGTCGGGCGACTGGGGCATCGAGGAAGGATACGCTTTTCTCTGGGAGGCCTACCGTCGGGAATACGCCCCCCGGATCGTCGCCGTGGCGCGTCCGCACCACCTGCTGTGGGCGGGACAGGAGGCGGTTCTGGACGGCTCACGCTCCTGGGGCCAAGGCCTGCGCCATGAATGGACGTTCGGGGACGGGACGAAGGCCGAGGGGCCCCGCGTCGCGCGGCGCTACGAGCGTCCGGGAAGCTACAGCGAGATTCTCAAAGTCACCGACGCCGACGGGCGGGAGGACTACGACTTCGCCGTCGTCCAGGTTCTGGATCGCCACCGTCCCAAGGATCTGCCGCCCACGATTCACGCGGCGTACTGGCCCACGTTCGGCCTTCGCCCGGGGGATCCGGTGACGTTCAAGGTCCGGACGTTCCGGACCCGGGACGGGGAGGAGCGTTGGGATTTCGGCGACGGAAGCCCGCCGGTGACGGTCCGTTCGGACGGAAACGCGGTCCCTCTGGCGCCCGACGGGTACGCCGAAACGATTCATCGGTTCGAGAAACCGGGCGTGTACGTGGTTCGGGTGGAGCGGGCCAACGCCGCCGGTGTCCGGGCGGTGACGCATCTCAAGGTGCGGGTGGGGGAGGAGCCATGATGCAGGCGATTCTCGTTCTGGCGCTGGCCGCCCAGGATCCGATCCCCGTCGAGGGGCAGCCGCTGGCCGCCCAGGTGGAGCGACTGATTCAGGCGCTGGAGTTTCTGGGATCTCCTTTGGCGCCGGACGTGCGGGCGGCGCTTTCGGAGGCGGGCCGGGACGGGGCGCGGATCCAGCGGCTCCTGGATCCCCAGACGCTTCTGGTGGTGCACATCAATCCCGAGTCGCGCGTGAAGGCGGCGCGGGGCCGGGGGGAGGCCCGCCTCGTCCAGGGCGGCTGGACGCCGGTCCTCGTCAAGGTGGTCAACGAAAGCGCCGTGCGGTCGGCGCTGCGGATCTCCAGTCCTCAGGCCGGGCCGGTCTATTCGGGCGGCTTCCGGAACGTCCAGGGGGATCCCGGCCGTTTCCTCGAGGTGGAGATGTTCCAGGCGCCTCCGATGACGCCCGGTCTGAGCGGTCTGCGGGTCGAGTACGCGATCGCGCTCATTTACTCGTCCGAGGCGGGGAGGCGCGAGGCGACGATCGTCTTCGACGTCGGACAGGGGACGCAGGATCTCGGGTTCCGGGCCGAAGCGCCGGTGCTCTTCGACGTGCGGCCCGGGGTGCCGGTGCGCCTGACGATTCGGGATCACGACGGCAAGCCGACCGCCGCGCGGTTCACGTTCACGGATCGGACGGGTCGGGTTTACCCCCCGCAGCCCAAGCGCCTGGCGCCGGACTTCTTCTTCCAGAAGCAGATCTACCGGGACGACGGCGGGACGGTGATTCTTCCCCCCGGCGAGCTGACGATGGAGTACGGGCGCGGCCCCGAGTACCGGCTCCTGCGGCGGACGGTCGCGGTTCCGGAACGGGGCGAGGGGCGGATCGACGTGCGGCTGGAACGGTGGGTGAACCCGATGGAGTGGGGCTTCTACAGCGGGGACCACCATATCCACGCCGCCGGCTGCGCCCATTACACCAACCCCACGGAAGGGGTGCATGCCCCGGACATGTTCCTGCACGTCAAGGGCGAGGGGCTCAACGTGGGCTGCAACCTGACGTGGGGCCCGTGCTACGACTATCAGCGGAAGTTTTTCGAGCCCGCGCCCCACAAGCTTTCGGAGCCCTTCACGGTGCTCAAGTACGACGTCGAAGTGAGCGGCTTCGGCTCGCAGGCGCTCGGGCACGTGTGCCTGCTCAATCTGAAGGACCAGACGTACCCCGGCTCCGAAGGGACCAAGACGAAGGGCTGGCCCACCTGGACGACCCCTCTGATGAAGTGGGCCAAGGCCCAGGGAGCCGTCACGGGATACGCCCATTCGGCCAACGGCCTCTGGATCCGGGACGACGGGCGGACGGCGCGGAGGCTCGTGGGCGAGCTGGATGCGGACGGAGACGGCCGTGTATCCCGCGCGGAAGCCGCCCGGGGTCTCCTGCCGGACGATTTCGGCGCCGTGGACGGCGATTCGGACGGATTCCTGACGGCGGAGGAGACGGCCGCGGCGATCGGGCGCGTGAAGCGGCGGTTGCCCAACTACGCGATTCCGGACATGGACGGAATCGGCGCCCAGGAGATCTGCGTGACGGTGGCGCAGGGGCTGTGCGACTTCATCAGCGCCATGGACACCCAGCGGGAGCTGGAGTGGAACTGCTGGTACCACATGCTCAATTGCGGTTTTCCGCTCAAGGCCAGCGGCGAAACGGACTTCCCCTGCATCTCGGGAAGCCGGGTGGGCGAGGGGCGCGTGTACGTCCATCTCGGCAAGGTGGACCGGATCGATTTCGGGCGCTGGTGCGAGGGGCTTGCGCGGGGGCGAAGCTACATCTCGGACGGCTACGCGCATGCGCTGGAGTTCCGGGTGGCCGGGAAGGCGCCGGGGGAGGAGGCGGCGCTGGAAGGGCCGGGGGTCGTTCCGGTGCGGGCGAAAGTGGCCTTTGCGGCCGAGAACGCGCTCGGGACGGCGCCGGGGGCCGCGGTTCCCAAGGGGGCCACGCGGCTCGTGGAACTCGTGGTCAACGGCCGCCCGGTCGCGTCGAAGGAGGTGCCGGCCGACGACCGGGTGCACGAGATCGCGTTCGAGCTTCCGGTGGAGCGTTCCAGCTGGGTGGCGCTGCGGCACTTCCCGCAGATGCACACGAATCCGGTGAACGTTCTTGTGGGCGGCAAGCCGATCCGGGCGTCGCGCCGGAGCGCCCTCTGGTGCGTCGGGGTGATCGAGCAGCTCTGGCGCGTGCGGGCGGAAGCGATCGCGCCGGAGGAGCGGGAGGAGGCGCGCCGGACGTTCGATGGGGCGATTCGGGAGTACCGGCGCATCGCGGAGGAGTGTCCGGAGGGAAGTTAGGGCCGTCCGATTTCGAACGCGGGGCGAAAACCGCTAGTCGAACCACTCGTCGGCGGGGTCGAAGGGCGGCGAGACGATATTGAGGATTTTCATGGGCCCTCGGCCGGGCACCGCGCGGTGGCGGGTCCCCGGCCGGATCATCACCGCCATCCCGGGCCGCACGGGGTAGAGCGTCCCGTTCAGTTCGATGTGTCCCTCGCCTTCGAGGAAGTAATACGTCTCCGTGAAGCCCTTGTGGTAGTGCGTCCGCGAGTCCTTGCTGATCTCCACGAGGTGGAGGCTCAGGACCCGGTTGTCCGGACGGCGGAAGGCGCGTCGGCTTGTGCCGCAGGGGCAGGGAACTCCGGGAATCGCGGCGAGGTCCGCGATCTCGAAGGGAACTTCGAGTCCCGTGTCGATCGGCCGATCGGGAGCGGCGGGTTTCCTCTCGGTGCGGGTTTTCCGACGGATCGTCTTGGGCATGACGTAAGCGTATCCCCCCTCCGGAGGCGCGTCAAGCGGGCGGAGCGAAGCGCCGGGGCTTCCAGGATTCCGTAAGGTTCGTCCCGCTTCCGCTATTTATTGCAAGCATGGGGCCGCAGAAGGGAGATCGGGATTCGGAAACCTTTGTGCGAACGATGGCGGAGCATCAGGGGCGGCTTTTCGCCTACATTTTGTCCCTTGTGGGCGATCCCGACGCGGCCAACGACATTCTTCAGGAGACGAACGTGGTCCTCTGGCGGGACAGCAAGGAGTTCCGTCCGGGCTCCAGCTTCGCCGCCTGGGCCTTCCGGATCGCTCACTTCCAGGTCATGGCCTTCCGCCAGAGACGGCTTCGGGATCGGCTGATCTTTCAAGACGAGCTTCTGGATCTTCTGGCCGCCGGCGCCCGGGAGACGGACGATCTCTTCGAATCCCGCCAGGAACGGCTGACGAGTTGTCTTGAAAAGCTCAATCCGGATCATCGGGAAATGCTCCGGCGCCGCTATGCCGAGGGCCGTTCCGTTCAGGAGATCGCCCGTGATCGAGGGATGACTCCGAACGCGGCCATGCAGGCTCTCTTCCGCATCCGGAAAGCCCTTTTGCAGTGCGTGGGGCGTGTCCCGGAGGGAGGCCTCTGATGCCGGTATCCTGGGAGGAGGTCCGCCCCGAATTCGAAGCGCTTCTGGCGGGGCTTCTCGACGGTCGTCTGGAGACTTCCGAACGGGAGCGCCTTTTCCGGATCCTGCGCGAGTCTTCCGACGCACGGAGGATGTATCTCGACTTCTGCCAGATGCATGCGATTCTGGTCTCGGCCCACGGGGTTCTTCAGGCCTTCGGGCCGCCGGTCCGGCGCCGGTCCGGCGGGTTCGCCGCCGTGGCAGCCGCCGTCCTGATGGCCCTGGGGGTGGCCTTCTGGGTCCGGTCCGCAAGCGCCCCCTGGGGCGCGCGTTTCGAGCCGGCGGAAGGCTCCGCCTGGATCGTGCGCGACGGCCGCCGAGTCGTTCTGTCGGAAAGCCGTCCCGTCCGGGAGGGGGACCGCTACGTCACGGGGTCCGGCGCGCGCGCCGTGGTCCGCCGGGATGACGGTTCGACGATCGTTCTCCTGGAGCGGACGGATGTCGCGTTCCGGGCCGATCGCGTGGAACTCAACGGCGGCGCGCTCCGGTGCGAAATCGTTCCGCACGGCGACCGTTCCCTGGTCTTTCTCACGCCGAATGCCGAGGCGACCGTCCTGGGCACGGCGTTCGAGCTGTCCGCGGTCGTCGGAGAAACCCGCGTCCGCACGGGCCGGGGCAGGGTCCGGCTGGCCGCCGAGGAGCGAAGCGTCGAGATCGGGGCCGGCCAGGTGGGGGTCGCCGACGGCCCGGACCTTTTCCGCTGGGAGCCCGCGCTGGACCTGAATTTTTCGGCTCTGAAGGAGCTTCCGCCCGCGTTCACGACCCATTTCTGCTTCTCCGACGCTCTGACGACCTCCGCGCGTGCCGTCGCGCCGGCGCCGGAGCGCGTTCGCCTCGTCCCCGGCGGTCTCACGTTCGGGCCGCCCCCCGACCGGCCCGCCCGAAACGGACTCATCGAACTGCGCTGGTCCGAGGAGGTGGGCGACGACGTGATGGTCGAGGCCGAGGTTGCCGGCGCCCCACGGTGGTCCCTGGGCATGGCGGTCTCGGGAAGCAGTTTCGAGGGGTATCGCATCATTTTCGCGGCGATCCAGGGGTACGACAACGGCGTCGCCGTGGATACCCTGCATCCGGCGGAATGCATCGTCCTGGCGAAGGACCCCAAGCCGATCGCGCCGGACGAGGATCATACGCTGCGCGTCGAGCGGCGCGGAACGCGAATGAAGGTGTGGGTGGACCGTGAGCTCCGGATCGATACGGAGATCGACCATCCGCTGCCCCCGGCCCGGCGGCGCACGGTGTCGCTCAGCAACTTCGGGGCGCCGCCCCTCGTGAAAAGCCTCCGGGTCTGGAAGCTCGGAACCCCTCGGGGGTTGCGTTCTCCATAGGTCATTCGGGTCGGACAAAGGGTCGTTCTGGATCGGGCCGTGGCGGCGGAGGGGCTCGGCGCCCTGGGGCGCTGAATCGGCGTAAGACCGCCGCCCGATCGGTTATGAGATTTCGGAGGAGGTGCTCCTCCTCGGGGGAAAGGATCGATGATGCAGCCGCACGCCGTGCGACGACTGGACGCCGGTGCGTTCCGGCGCCATCTGCGGGAACTGGACCGCCGGAGCTTCCTTCGGGTGGGCATGCTCGGGGCCGCGGGGCTGGCGCTTCCGGACCTCCTCCGGCTCGAAGCCCGGGCCGCGGAGCAGGGAAGGTCTCCGCGCCGGATGTCCTCCGTCATCATCCTCTGGATGCGCGGCGGACCCAGTCAGCACGAGACGTGGGATCCGAAACCGGACGCTCCTTCCGAATACCGGGGACCGTTCGGGTCGATTCGGACGAAGGTGCCGGGGATCCGCATTTGCGAGCTGCTTCCGAGGTCGGCCGCCCTCATGCATCGCTGGTCGATTGTCCGGTCGCTCCATCACGACAACGCGGGCCACTCGGCGGCGGACCAGATCTGTTTCACGGGCTACCCGCCGGGGCCGGACGCGGAAGCGAACGTCGCCCCCAGCTGCGGGTCGGTCGTCGCCCGGCAGCTCCAGGCGCAGAATCCGCGGCTGCCGGCCTACGTCATGATTCCGCGCATGGTGCCCGGCACGGACGCGGCTTATCTGGGGGTCGCCTACCGGCCGTTCGAGACGCTCGCCGATCCCGCCGACGGCGGACCGTTCCGGGTTCCGAACCTTCAGGCGCCGGCGGCGCTCTCCCTGGAGCGCCTGGCGGATCGTCGACGGCTGCTGGAGGACCTGGATCGCCTGCGCCGTTCGGTGGACACCAGCGGGATGATGGAGGCGATGGACCGTTTCCACCAGAGCGCCTGGGAGATCGTCACCGGGCCGGAAGCCCGCCGGGCGTTCGATCTGGATGCGGAACCTCGAAAGGTCCGCGAGCGCTACGGGTTCATGCCCGAGTTCAAGGCGCCGACGCCCGACCGGTGCGGCTGCCCGGCCTGGTCGCAGCGGATTCTCCTGGCGCGGCGGCTGGTCGAGGCCGGCGTGCGCCTGGTGACCGTGGATTTGCGGTGGTGGGATACGCACGTCGAGGGCATCGACAGCATGAAGAACGGCTTCCTGCCCCGCTGGGACCAGGCGTATTCCGCCCTCATCGAGGACCTCCACGAGCGGGGTCTTCTGGAATCGACGATGGTCGTGGCGTGGGGGGAGTTCGGGCGGACGCCCAAGCTCAACGACCGGAACGGGCGGGACCATTGGCCGGGCGTCTTCTCGGCGGCGATCGCGGGAGGCGGCGTCCAGGGTGGGCGCGTCGTGGGGGCCAGCGACGACAAAGGGGCCTACCCGAAGGACAATCCGAAGCGGCCGCAGGACGTCCTGGCCACGATCTACCGGCATCTCGGGGTGGACATCCACGCGGAATACCCGGACTTCTCGGGGCGGCCCCGTCCGGTGCTCCCCTTCGGCGAACCGATCGAGGAACTGTTCTGACGTCCGGGGCTACATGAAATTCGGCGTGTGCAGATCGGAGAGCGTCCGCGCCTGATCGGGAGTGAAGCCCGCATGCTCCAGCCGCCGGACGCGGTTCTGGTGCATGATCTCGAGGAGCTCCCGGAAGGCCGTGTGCCCGCGACGGATGGAGGCGGGATCCGTCCCGCGGGCGGCCAGGACCGTCAGAGCGTCGGCGATCCGAGCCGGAACGCCGCCCGCCTGAGCCATCGCCGCGGCGCGCCTCCGGACGGCCGCTTCCAGGCGGCCGTAGAGCGACGGATCGCACGACAGGGCGTGGCGGACGTGGGCCAGCCCGAAATGGACATGCCGGGTTTCGTCGGCGCGGGCTTTCTCCGCCAGAATCGCGGTCGGTTCGTCGGGCGCGTGGCGTTCGATGAACTTCAGGAGGTCCAGGAACGTGCCCTCGCCGAGCACGGAGAGCAGAAACGAGGATTCCGTGAAATCTTCGAGCTCGAGGAGCGAAAGGAGCGAGCGCGACGTGACGGCGGAGGAGACGCCCAGTCCGCCCCCTCCGGCGCGGGCGCGCTTGAGGAAGGCGTCGATGTGGCGGGCTTCGTCGTTGAGCTGCGTGGCCAGGAACTGGGCCACCTCCGCGTACGCCGGATGGAGGCGCGGGACGAACCGCGCCGGCACGTAGAGGGCGGAGAGTTCGTTTTCCGCCAGGAAGGTCATGATCTGCCCGACCGCCCGTTCCAGGGGGGCGGGAAGCGGACGCACCTTCGACCACGGAATGTCCTTCGACGCGTCCCACTGGGCCGCGACCGCCTGGTCGTACAGCTCGGCCACTTCCGGGGGGGCCACGCGGTCCCGCTCCAGGAGCGAAACGGGATAAGGCGGTCCTCCCGGCTCCACGCGGGCGCCTCTCGGCGCGAAGCCCGTCGCCGGATCGGCGCGCTCCGGAAAAGGCACCCGGGCGAGGACCGCGCGCGCGGTCAGGCGTCCCCCTTCGAGGGGAAGGGGAGCGCCTTCCTCGCGCGCCCCGCGCGGCACCGACAGCCCGCCCCGCTCGACCAGGTGGCGGAATCGGCCTTCGGCCACGGCCTCGCCTCCGAGATAGGGATGGCGCTCCATCCGGCACCACGAGGCCAAGTCTTCTCCCAGCCGCGGATTCGAGGAAAGGACGGCGACGACGCCTCCCGGCTCCACAAGATCCAGCGCCGGCCGCAGAAGAGCCAGGAGTCCCTCTCCCAGGGCCAGGTCTCCGCCCTCGATCGCGACGGCCGCCGCTTTCGACGTCATCCGCGTTCCTGCGCCTCCAGCGCCTCGTGAAGGCTTCGGTATCCTTCTTCCCTCGGCGGCACCCAGGCCTTCAGGCCCTCGAGCTCCATGATGCGGCGGTGGCGGGGATCTTCCCAGCGCATGGCGAAGAGCGCTTCCCGGAAGGCCTCGAGCTTGGCCGGCGCGGCGGAGGGGAGCGCGTCGAACATGCAATGATCGAACGGAGGCGTCGTCCAGAGGACTTCGACGCGCGACGGGTCCACGTGGCCGGCGGCCTGCTCGGCGACCCAGACGAGATCGCCCACGGCGCCGGCGTCCGCGCGCCCCTCATGGAGCGCCCGGAGGACCTCGAGCTCGCTGGTTCCCGTGTCTCCGTGCTTGCCGACGTCCGTGTCGAACGGCAGAAGGCGCACCGCGGAGAGATCGAGCCCCTCCCTGGACAGAAAGTGAAGGGGCAGGATCCGGGCCTGGGTCGAATCGCGGCTTCCGACGGCCAGGATCTTTCCGCGCAGATCGGACAGCGTGCGGATTCCCGCGTTCCGGCGGACGAGAATCTTGGAGCGGAAATCGCGATCCGTATCCCTCATCCCGAGCGAGATCGATCGGCCCCCCGTGCGCCGCCGCACCCGCACGTGGGCCAGAGGGGTGTTCCACGCGATATCCACGTGGCCGGCGAGCAGTTCCTCGACCTGACGTTCGTAGTTGGAAAACAGGACGAAATCCATCGGGACTCCGCGGTCCCGGAAATGCTCCCGGAGGCCCTCCCAGATCGTGACGGCCTTCGGGTCGTAGGCGACCGCGCCCACCAGGATCGGATCGGCGCTCATGGCGTCCTCGCGGGGTCTCAGAAAAGGGGAAGTCCGGTCAGGGCCTTGCCGACGAAATCGAGCAGGTGGTCCGCCGTCGGGGCCATGACCCAGCCGGCGCGCGCGTCCCGGAAGAAGCGCTCGACCGCAAGGTGGCGGGAGAACGCCGCGCCTCCGCACGTCTTGAGCGCCAGGTCGGTGACGTCGACGGCCGCCTGGATCGCGGCGAGCCGCGCCTGAAGGACGAACAGAGGGGTGGTCGCGTCCGGCGCGGCCATCCGCGCGAGCGCGTGCCCCAGAAGCGCCCGGGAAGCCTCCGTGCGCACGCTCATCTCCGCCAGCCGCGCGCGCAGGTTGGGAAGGTCGCGGAGCTTCCCCCCGGGCGTCTCGAATCCGGCCTCCGAGAGGTGCGCCGCCGTGGCCCCAAGGGCCGCCCGGCAGATTCCGTGGGCCATCGCCGCCGTGCCGACGGCGAACCACGGCAGGACGACCTCGAGCATGACGGACAGCCCGGCGCCCGGCTCGGAGAGAAGATCCTCCTTCCGGACCGCGACGCGGGCGAACTCCACGGGCGCGGACTCATTCCCGCGCAGCCCGAGCCCTTCGAATCGCGAAACGACGCGGACGCCCGGCGTCTCCCGGCGCACGAGGTAGACGGCCGACTCGAGAGGACTCCGGGCCCCCGGGGCCTGAGCGCTGGCGACGTAGCTGGCGGCGTGCCCGGCGGCCGTGACCCAGCTCTTCGAGGCGCTGGTGACGTAGGCGCGGCCGTCCTCTTCCAGGCGGGACACCGGCAGCCAGAACTGGGACCGCGAGCCGCGCTCGGAAAAGGCCAGCGTCGTCAGGTGACGTCCCTCGGCGATCTCGCGCAGGATCGCGTCCCGCCCGCCGAGCGTTCGGGACGCGGCGATCGCCTGCGCGGCCGAAACATGCATGACGTAGATCATGGCGGTCGAGGCGCACGCCTGGGCGAGCTCCTCGACGACGGCCGCGAAGGTGGCCGGTCCCTGTCCCCGGCCGCCTGCGGCCTCCGGCAGGCAGAGCCCCAGGAATCCCTCCCGGGAGAGCGCCACGATCGCCTCCGCGGGGAACCGTCCCTGGGCATCCACCTCCGCGGCCGCGGGACCGGCCACGCTCCGGGCCAGAGCGGCGGCGCGGGCGACGAAGTCCCGGCCCGCGGCGGGCACCCCGTACACGTCCACCATGGCGGTCCTCCGGAGGCTGATTAAGGAAAGCCAATAGAATGAATTACGAGCATCTATAACTCTAGCTCGGAGGGCGGATGCGGCAAGGGAAAAGCGACCGCCGCGGCGCGGCTACGCGGCGCCGAGGTAGGGAATGGTCATCGGTCCTTCGGGGAGAACCGCCACAGGGGCGTCCCGGCCGGCCCGGCGCAGCTCCTCGGAGAGCCGACGGCTGACGTCCGCCACCGGTTCGAGGTGCGCCCGCCGGACCTCGTCGTCCGGAATTTCGCTGCGGAGCCCCACGCGGGCCCTGAGCAGGATGTTCGCCAGGATCTGCGCCTCCCACTGGTCGAACATCGAGAATCCGGGGGCCAGCACGGTGTCCAGAAGCGCCTGCGGCGAAGCGTGCTCGAAGAGCAGCTTGCGGAAGTTCCCGTGGGACGGGAAGCCGTCGTTGCAGCGGGCGGCGGCGAGAATGTATCCCCCGGGGGCGACGATCTGGGCGCCGGCGGACATTCCCTTCACCGCCTGGTACAGGTTCTGGTCCAGCGGATATCCGCCGTTCGTGGTGACGACGACGGGGAAGGGTTCCGGGCAGGCGACCATCGCGGTCTTGCGGACGAACGCGCTGCCCCGGCGGTGCGCCTCCAGGGGATCGCCGCAATAGAAGCCCGTAATCCGGCGGTCCCGGTTGAGCGTCACGTTGACGCAGAAGTCCACCGGCAGGAGCGATCCGTTGTGCCGGATCTGCTCCTGGGTAGGATTGCCTTCGAGCACCCCCCAGGTGCTGCGGGGGTCGGCGATCACGGCGGCGCGGTGATAGTGCATGATGGAATCGATGTCGGCGATCGCCGGGAAGACGCCTTTGTAGCCCCCGGAAAAGCCGGCCATGAAGTGAGGCTCGATGAATCCGAGCACGATCCGGCGGTCGGCCCGCACGTACTCGCGGTTCATGTACACCGTCCGTCCATCCTTCGTGGTTCCGGCCCGTTCGTGCGTGGACGGATCATGGGCGTCGTGGTTGACGATCCGATAGGAGCGGGCGATCCGCGCGCCCACCATCCGTTCCAGCTCCTCCGGCGTATTGGCGCGGTGCGATCCCGTGCCGTTGACGATCACGAAGTTCGCGGCCGGGACGTGGGAAAGCTCCTCGAAAAGCCACGGGAGAAGCCGATCCGACGGAAGGGGACGCGTGATGTCCGGAATGACGACCGCGACCCGTTCGTTCGCCCGGACGATCTCCCGCAGCGGCGGGCGCCCGATGGGGGCGCGCACCGCCTCGCGGAAGGCCGCCGCCTCGTCGGGGAGGCCGGGAACATACCGCGGTTCGACGACCGTCACGTTCGGAGCGTCCACTTCCAGGTCGAGCCCCTCGGTGCCGTACTGAAGACGGATCCGGCGCATGGATCGGATGATACCTCCCGGGGCGCCCCGTGTGAAGGGCCCGCTCCGGTGATATACTTGGGGCGGTGGCCGCCGCAACGCTCCTCCTGCTTCTCGCTTCCCTCCAGGGCGCGGACGGGCAACCCGTCAGGACCGCGCCCCTCCCGCCCGGTCCGGGCAACCCGCGCAATTCCGGATGCGATATCCTGGCGCTCAAGGACGGCCTTCTTCTGCTCGTGTACGCCCGCTATTCGGGGCGCGCCGGGGCCGAGGCCGTGCCCGAACTGGCGGCGCGGTTCTCGGGCGACGGGGGCCGCACGTGGACGCCGAAGGACGTCCCGGTCGCCCGGGCCGGGGCGCAGGGGCCGTCCCTCGTCCGGATGGGGGATGGGACGATCGGCCTCTTTCATCTGTGGAGGATTGCCGCCGAGGACTGCCGTCCGGTCCTGCGCCGCTCGGACGACGAGGCGCGCACCTGGAGCCCGCCGGTCTTTCTCACGGCCGAGCCGGGGATCTACGACCTGGCGGCCGATCGCGCCGTCCGGCTGCGCGGGGGCCGGCTGGTCCTCCCGGCGGTTCGGCGCAGGGATTCGGAGACGGTCGTCTTCTTCCTTTCGGACGACGACGGGGCCTCCTGGCGTCGCGCTCCCGCGGAAGTGCGCGGCGGCCTCCGCGAGCCGCTCGTCGTGGAGCGCAAGGACGGTCGTCTTCTCCTCCTGGCGGCGGCCGCGGACGGCGTTCTTCGCCGCGCGCGCTCCTCCGATGGCGGGGAGAGCTGGTCCGAAGCGGAGCCGGCGGACCTTCCGGTCGCCGGTCGGGGGCTCGCGGCCGGCCGCATTCCCGGAACCGGGGACCTTCTTCTGGTGCGCGCCCTTCCGCCGGGCGCGGTGCTGACCGCGTCCCTTTCGCGGGACGAGGGCGAGAGCTGGGGGAAACCCAAGACGCTCGAAGAAGATCGGTCGGCGGTGGTGGGCGACGCCGCCCTGGAGTTTCCGGACGGACGGGTGCTTGTGGCGTACGGCGCGGGAGACTCCCGCGGGGGCGTCCTGTCCGAGACGCGGGTCGTCCTCTTCGACGTGCCGTGGCTCTATCGGTAGTCGACGAAACTTGGAGCCGACCTGGCGTGTTAGTTAGGGCAAAGGAGCGGGATCGTGACCTTCGGGCGTCTCAGTGCTCTTTGGGCTCTGGGTTTGGCCGCCGCGTGGGGATTCTCCGCGGCTTCCCCGGCCGCCCAGAACGCTTCCGAACCCTCTCTTGACGAACAGTTCCAGAGCCGCATCAAACCGCTTCTTTCGGCTTACTGCTACAAATGTCACGGTCCGCAGCTTAAGCCGAAGGCCGACCTTAACCTGACCAAGTATCAGACCGAGCGCAGCGTGCGGGAGAACCGCAAGCTGATGAAGGAAGTCCTCGTCAAGATCCACACCCTCGAGATGCCTCCGGAAGGCTCTCCGCAGCCGAAACCCGAGGAGCGCAAACAGATCACCGACTGGTTCGAAGCGGCGCTCAACCGCGTGGACCCCAACGCCCCGAAGACCGCCGGCCGCGTGGTCTGCCGGAGGCTCAATCGGCAGGAGTACCGCCGTACCGTCAAGGATCTTCTGGGCGTGGATTTCGATCCCACAAAGGACTTTCCGGCCGACGACTTGGGATACGGTTTCGACACGGTGGGGGACGTCCTTTCCCTGCCGCCCCTGCTCATGGAAAAATACCTCGCGGCCGCGCGGGTGATCGCCGATCAGGCCGTCCAGGGCCGCGAGCGCGACCGCTACATCTTCGTCAGCCGCCCGGGCGGCTCCAAAAAGCCCCGGGACGCGGCCCGCGAGGTGCTCGCCCGGCTGGCCTCGCGCGCCTTCCGCCGTCCCGCCGCGCCCGACGAGGTCGAGCGCCTCGTCAAGCTCTTCGACGTCGCCGAAAAGCACGAGCCCGATTTCGATCGCGCGATGACCTTGCCGCTACGGGCTCTCCTGGTTTCCCCCCACTTCCTCTTCCGCGCGGAAGGCGCCGCCGGCGAGGGCGTGCAGCCCCTGACCGACTGGGAACTGGCCACGCGCCTTTCCTATTTCCTCTGGTCGAGCATGCCGGACGACGAGCTTTTCGAGCAGGCCCGCAAGGGCGCGCTCAAGGATCCGGCCGCGCTGGAGGCGCAGGCCCTCCGCATGCTTAAGGACCCCCGCGCCACCGCCCTGGCCGAGAACTTCGCCCCCCAGTGGCTCCAGGTGCGCCGCCTCGAGGAAATCCACTTCGATCCCAAGCTCTTTCCCGCCTACGACGCCCGCTTGCGGGAAGACATGATCCGGGAGGTCGTGCTCTTTTTCGAGGCGATCGTTCGGGAGGACCGCAGCGTCCTCGATCTCCTGGACGCCGACTTCACGTTCGTCAACGACCGGCTGGCGCGCCACTACGGATTGGCGGGAGCGTCCGGGTCGGGGTTCCAGCGCGTGAAGCTTCCGGACGGGAGGCGCGGCGGGGTCATCACCATGGCGGCGATCCTGGCGGCGACGTCCGATCCGGACCGGACCAGCCCCGTCAAGCGCGGCAAGTGGGTTCTCGAGGCGATTCTGGGGACGCCCCCGCCGCCGCCGGTGCCCGACGCCGCCAACCTCAAGCCCGAGCCGGACGACGCCCGCCTGACCCTCCGGCAGCGCATGGAGCGCCACCGGCGCGACCCGAACTGCGCTTCCTGCCACAACCGGATGGATCCGATCGGCTTCGGACTGGAAAACTTCGACGCCCTGGGCGCCTGGCGCGAACGGGACGGAAACCAGCCTCTCGATGTTTCGGCCACTCTGCCGGACGGACGCACGTTCAAGGGGCCGGTCGAGCTCAAGAACCTTCTCAAGGAGCGGAAGGACGATTTTGCGGCCTGCCTGACGGAGAAGCTCATGACCTACGGGCTGGGCCGGGGCATGGAGCACTTCGATCAGCCGGTGATCGACGAAATCGTCCGGGCCGCCGCGCGCCACGGGTACCGGTTCTCGACGTTCGTGACCGAGATCGTCAAGAGCTATCCGTTCCGGAACCGTCAGAAAGAGCGAGGCAAGCGATGAGAAAGCCGCTTTCCCGGCGAACCCTGCTCCGCGGGATCGGGACCGCGATCGCGCTGCCGTGGCTGGAGGCCATGACGCCGCGGACGCTCCTGGCGTCCTCGGCCGCCCCGCCGCCCGTCCGGATGGCTTTCTTCTTCGTGCCCAACGGGCAGAACATGGACGGCTGGAAGATGCCGAAGACGCCGGGACTGCCCGAGACGCTGGCGCCCCTCAAGAACGTGGCGTCCAAGGTGCTCATCATCAGCGGACTGGCTCAGCGCGCGGCCGAAAGCGGCGGCGACGGGGCCGGCGACCACGCCCGAGACAGCGCCGCCTACCTCACCGGCGTGCGCCCGAAGAAGACCGACGGCAAGGACCTCCGCGCTGGCGTTTCGGCCGATCAGTTCGCCGCTCAGCAGGTCGGCCACGAGACGCGGCTGCCCTCGCTTGAACTCGGCACGCAGGAAGGCGCGCAGTCCGGAAACTGCGACTCGGGGTACAGCTGCGCCTACTCGTCCAACATCTCCTGGATCACCCCCACCCAGCCGGCGGCCAAGGAGATCGACCCCCGCGCCCTCTACATCCGCCTCTTCGGCGATCCCAAGGCCCGGCAGTCCGAACAGGAGATCGCCCGCGAGGCGGCCTACACGCGGAGCCTCCTCGATCTGGTCCTCGACGAGGCCAAGGGGCTCCGTTCGCGCCTGGGGGCCGCGGATCAAGCCAAGCTCGATGAATACCTCGAATCCGTCCGCTCCATCGAGAAGCAGATCCAGGGGAACGTCGCTCCGAAGAATCCGCCGGCCGACCTCGAGTTCCCCGGCGGCCGCCCGCAGGATTACGCCCAGCACCTGCGCGTCATGCTCGACCTCCTGGCGGCCGCTTTCCAGACGGATACGACCCGCATCGCCACCTTCATGGTGGCCAACTCCGGCAGTAACCGGACGTTTCCCTCGATCGGGATCAACGAGGGCCACCACACCCTCTCCCACCACGGCGGGTCCAAGGACAAGCTCGACAAGATCAAGAAGATCGACCTCTTCTACATGCAGCAGTTCGCGTACTTCCTCGAGAAACTCGACCGCATCAAGGAGGAGCGGGGGACGCTTCTCGACAACTCCATGATCGTCTACGGCGG
>DATLZA010000172.1 GCA_035574235.1 Planctomycetota bacterium
AGCGCCTCCGCCAGTCCCGCCGCCCCCGCCACGTTCTCCGTTCCCGCCCGGCGCTCCAGCTCCTGTCCCCCGCCGCCCAGGAGCGGCACGAGCGTCACGCCCTTCCGGACCCAGAGCGCCCCCGCCCCCTTGGGACCGTGCATCTTGTGCGCCGAAAAGGTCACCAGATCCGCCTGCCGCACGTCCACCGGCACTTTCCCCGCCGCCTGCGCCGCGTCCGAGTGGAGAAGCACCCCCTCGGGAAGCGCCCGGCGGATCTCGCCGATCGCCTGAACCGCCCCCACCTCCGCGTCCACCCACGCGACCGAGACGAGAACCGTCCGCGGCGTCACCGCCCGCGCCACCTCCGCCGGATCGAGAAGCCCGTCCCGCCCCGCGGGAACCCGGCTCACGCGGAAGCCGCGCGCCGCCAGGCGCGCCGCCGCCTCGACCACGCTCGCGTGCTCCAGCGCGCCGAGGACGACGTGGTCCCCCCGGTCGCGCCGCGCCTCCGCGGCGCCGATCACGGCGAGGTGGTTGGCCTCCGTGGCCCCCGAGGCGAAGACGATTTCCCGCGGATCCGCCCCCAGCGCCGCCGCCGCGCGCTCCCGCGCGTCCTCCAGGATCCGCCGCGCCCGCCGGCCGGCCGCATGCGGGCTGGAGGGGTTGCCCGCCGCCTCCTCGAGCGCCCGCTCGAAGAAGGCGCGCACCTCGGGCAGCATCGGCGACGAGGCGGCGTGGTCCAGGTAGATCATTTCGGGGCGAGGCTTTCGTAGTAGCGGCGGATGTAATCCCGCAGCGGAGGGGGGATGCGCTCGCGCTGGATGGAATCCTCCGCGGCCCGCTTGTAATGGGGGAGGAACTTCTCGAGCGGCCCTTCCTGGGGACGCCCCTCCCCCTCAGGCGGCTGCGCCAGAACGCGCAGGTCCTTCTCCACCAGATCCTCTCCCGACGTGTAGGGCCGCACGTGCTGCGGATCGAGCGTCACCCGGGGGCGCCCCTCGGGGGGACGGCCCTCGCGGCCGCCTTCCAGGGGGCGACGGCCTTCCGGCGGCGTCCGGCGCGCCTGGGGGCCGCCCGCCCCGTCCCCGGCCTCCCCGGAACCCGCGCCGGGCTCCCGCACGTGGATGTAGCGAAGCTTCTCCTCCTCATCTTCGCCGTGAGGACCCCGCACGCGCAGCCGTACCGCGTAACGTCCCGGGTGGCGGTAGACGAACGTGGGATTGCGCTCACCGCTGCGGCGAGCCTCGCCCGCCGTCGGGTCCCCGAAATCCCACTCCCACGCCGAAAGCGCGCCCGTCGAAAGATCCTCGAAGAGAACCTCGAGGGGCGCCTCGCCCTCCCGGGGGAGCGCCCGGAAATCCGCCAGGGGCGCGTCCGGATGAAGGACGCGCACGGGGCGCGCGCAGGCGTCCTCTCCGAGGTCGTTGGCGACCCGCAGCCGCACCGTGTAGTCCCCCGGCTCGCGATAGACGTGCGACGGCTCCCGCTCGGTCGAGGTCGTTCCGTCGCCGAAGTCCCAGGCGAAGCGCAGCGCGTTGCGGGAGAGATTCTCGAACCGGACTTCGAGCGGGGCGCGCCCTTTGGCCGGCCGGGCGCGGAAGTCCGCCGCCGCGCGGTCCGGGGGCAGGACCTCGATGTCGCGGGAGGCCTCCGAGACCCCGCCCGGGCCGCGCAGCCGGAGCCGGACCGTGTAGCGTCCGGGCCGCGCGTAGAGATGCGCGACTTCCTCGCCGGAGTCCGAGGCGCCGTCTCCGAAATCCCAGGCGAACTCCTGGATCGCGCCGATCGAGGCGTCGCGGAAGGCCACCGCCAGGGGCGCGGGCCCTCGCGCGGGGTCCGCCTCGAACGCGGCGACGGGGGCGGGGAAGAGCCGCGCCGGGAAGGCCCAGAGGGCGCCTCCGGCCGCCAGCGCCAGGAGAATCCCCCACCGGTACCCCACGGGCGCGCGGGGGCAGACGTCCTCGGGCCGCGCGCGCCGGGCGACCTCGAGGGCGTCGCGCCGGAGCGCCTCCCCGAACGGCCCGTTTCCGGCGAGCTCCAGGGCCGAAAGAAAGCGTTCCTCGCCGCCCGCCGCGCGATCCACGCGCCAGGCCAGCAGCGCCGCGGGCGTGGGCCGCGCGAGCGCGACCCCTGCGGCGTAGAGCGCCGCGGCGGCCAGGGCGAAAGCGAAGACGACGGGGACCGCCGCCGGGCGGCCGCTCAGGAGGGGCTCCGCCAGCCCCGCTTCGAACGCGAGGCGGTCCGTGAGAAGAAGAGCCGCGGCCGTCAGGGTGAGCGCGAAGGCGCCCTCGAGGAACCGGTCCACCGCGCGGACGCGCCGGTCGCGCCGCCGGTACCGCTCGAACGCACGCCGGAATTCATCGGACATCGTCCTGGATTCTAAAGGTCCCCGGTTCGGAAAGCAAAGGCGCTTCCCGTTCTCATGCGCCGGGGTCCGTCCCACGCCGCCGGCCGGGCGGCCCTGCATCGTCCACGAGCCAGTACTTGAAGATGATCCAGAGCGCCTGCAGGCCGTCCTTCCAGCCGATCTTCTTGCCTTCCCCGTAGCCGCGCCCCCGATAGGAGATCGGAATCTCACGGACCCGGCAGCCGAGTTTGGCGATCTTGGCGGTGATTTCGGGCTCGAACCCGAACCGATCCGAGCGCAGGGGAATCGATCGGAGAATCTCCGTCTTGAAAACCTTGTAACAGGTCTCCATGTCCGTGAGGTTCAGGTTCGTGGCCATGTTGGACAGCGTCGTCAGCACGCGGTTTCCGAAGGAGTGCCAGGAATGAGGGAACCGGCGCGGGAACTGCGCGAAGCGCGAACCGTAGACGACGTCGGCGTCTCCCTCGAGGATCGGCCGGATGAGCCTGGGGTATTCCCCCGGATCGTATTCGAGATCGGCGTCCTGGACGATGGTGAGTTTCCCCAGGACGTGCTGGAACCCCGCGCGGAGCGCGGCTCCCTTGCCGCGGTTGAGGGGCTGCTCGATCACCCGGAGCGGAGGCCGATCCGCCGGCCAGGAGGCCCGGATCTCCCGAAGAAGGTCGCGCGTTCCGTCCGTGGAACGGTCGTCCACGACGACGATCTCCCGGACGACGGGGACGGCGGCCACCCGCGCGAGGATTTCCCGGATCGTGGCCTGCTCGTTGTAGCAGGGGATGACGACGCTTAGAGGGCGGTCCTCCGCGGTCATCGAGAAATCCCCATCTGGAACGGGCCCGGGTTCAACGCGGAATTCTATCCGGCCGGCGACCCAGGGGCAACGTCCGGATCCCCATGCTTGACAGCGCTCCCGCGCCGAAGGACACTCGGACGTCTTCGTCATGGCCAGAGCCTCCTTCGTCCGGTCGGCCGGGATCGTCAGCGCCTGCACGCTCGCGTCGCGCGTCCTGGGCCTGGCGCGGGACGTCCTCTGCTCGCACTTCTTCGGAGCGTCCGCCCCGTGGGACGCGTTCGCTGTCGCGTTCCGGATCCCGAACCTCTTCCGGCGGCTCTTCGGAGAGGGCGCGCTCACGGCGGCTTTCCTGCCGGCCTTTGTCGAGCGGCATGACGCGGGCCGGCGCGCCGAGGCGCATGCGCTTCTCAACGCGCTGGCGACGGCCCTGGGACTGTTTCTCGGCCTCCTCGTCCTGGGGGGAATCGGGGTCACCTTTCTCCTGCCCAAGGATCCCGAGAACCTTCTTTTCGCGCGGCTGCTCCGGATCATGCTGCCGTATCTCCCCCTTATCTGCCTGGCGGCCGTGCTCGGAGCGGCGCTCAACGGAACCCGGCATTACTTCACCCCCGCTTTTGCGCCGGTGCTGCTCAACGTCGTCTGGATCGCCGCGCTCTTTCTCTTCCCGCGCAACATCGAGGCCGTGGCGTGGGCGGTGCTCGTGGGGGGCGCGCTGGAGCTGGCGATTCTCTGGCCGCCGCTCCGGGCCCGCGGCATGGATCCCCGGCCGTCGCTCGATCTCCGAAATCCCGCCCTCGTCGAGGTGGGCCGGCGGTTCGTCCCCGTGGTCTTCGGCCTGGCGCTCGTCCAGATCAATGAGGTGGTCGGGAGCATCCTGGCCAAGGAGTTCATCCCGGGGGACGGAGCGGTTTCCGCGCTCTACTACGGCAACCAGCTCACCCAGCTCCCGCTCGCCCTCATCGGCACGGCCGTCGCGACCGCGGTTTTTCCGCTGCTCACTTCGCCCAAGGAGGACTTCCGGGACGTGTTCGGAAAGTCGCTGCGTCTGACGCTTTTCGTGTCTCTGCCGGCCACGGTGGGGCTCATGGTCCTGGCGCGCCCGATCGTCGCGCTTCTTTTCGAGCACGGCCGCTTCACGGCGGCGGACACCGGACGCACCGCCGGGGTGGTCGTTCTCTACTCCGCGGGCCTTTGGTGCTACTGCGCCAATCAGATCCAGGCGCGCGCGTTCTACGGGCGCAAAGACGCGCGCACGCCCGCGCGCGTGAGCGCGGCGATGGTCTTCCTCAACTTCGCCCTGTCGGTGGCGCTCCTCGGTCCGCTCGGCGAACGGGGAATCGCGCTGGCGAACTCCGCGACGGGTCTGGCGACGTTCGTGACCCTCCAGACGATCTTCCGGCGGCGCCACGGCGGGATCCCCCTGCGGCCCGTGGCCCGGTCGCTCGCGGGGAGCGCGGCCGCCTCGGCGGCGATGGGCGCCCTCGCCTGGGGCCTGGCGCGGTTGCTCGAAGCTCCGCCGGGCGCTACAATCGCCGCCCGGGCGGCGGCGGCGCTCGTCCCGGTGGCCGCCGGCGCGGCCGCCTACTTCCTCCTGGCCCGCCTTTTCGGAATGGAAGAGATACAATGGCTTCTCCGAAAGCCCGGCGCTCCCGCGGAACGGTGACGATCGCCGAGTTCCAGGATCTCATCCGCCGCACGTATCACAGGCGCGACGTCCGGCGGGGGCTCGACCGGAACTACCTCTGGTTCACCGAGGAGGTGGGGGAGCTCGCCGAAGCGGTCCGCAAGCGCGACCGGGCCGAAATCGCCGCCGAAGTCGCCGACGTCCTGGCGTGGCTGGTCACCATCAGCTCCATCGCCGGCGTGGACGTGGAGGAAGCGGCGCTGGCCAAGTACGGCCGCGGATGCCCCCGCTGCCGGTCGATCCCGTGCGCATGTCCGCCCTGATCGCGGCGCTCGTTCTGCTGGGCCTTCCGGCTCTGGCGATCGCGCTCGTGGCGCTCCGCCTCCGGGTCAAGGAGCGCCGCCGGGACGCCTACCTGCGCGCCGTCGCCGAGGATCTGGTCGCCTCCGGAGCTTCCCCTCTTCCCGGCGGCGGCTACCGCCTCGGCCACCGCGTCCTCAAGGTCGAAGCCTCCACGAATCCTCTTTTCGGCGGCGGATTCACGGTGCGGCTGGCGGCCTGGTCGGATACGATCCACGACCGGGAGCTTCGCCGGGGATCGCCCGTGCCGGACGAATTCGCCGAATTCGCGCCGCTTCTCGGCCGCTGGGAGTCGGCGGGAAAGATGTTCCTGGAATGCTACGCCGCCGGGGTGACGCTCGAAACCCGTCTGGCGGAGGATGCGCGGACGCTGGGGGCGCTGGCTTCGCGGCCCCTGGAGCGTTCCTGGCACGGCGGCGTTTTCACCTGCCGCGAGGGATTCGAACGCGACCTGCCCGCCTGGCATTGGAGGCATGACCTGCGGCGGCGCCTTCCGCGGGACGTTCGCCGCTGGGGCGTGAGCTATTTTCTCGACGGGCCGCTCCTTAATGCCCCCCTCGCGCGGCTTTTCGCGGAGCTGGCCGGTGGGGGGCGGACGTTCGTTCTCACGGACGTCGAGGATCTCGCGTTTCTCGGCCACGCGTACGGAGAAGGAGCCGCCGTGCGGCGGGGAGCCCTGGTGGAGGTTTCCCGACCGGACGCCCTGGTGGCGGCCGATCTTCACACGGACGGCGAGTTCTTCGGGGCGCTTCTGGCGGCCGAAGAGATTCCGCCCGGGTTCGAGGAACCGGTCCTCCGCCACCGGTTTCCGGAGAAGCTCGTGGAAGCGCTCCCGAGGGTGCGCCTGGCGGTGCGGCGCCTCTACGACGAGCAGGCCGGCTGGTTCAGCGGAGAATACGAGATCCTGAGCGTTCATCCCCTGGACGTCCGCGGAGCCGTGGGGCGGCGGGCGGCGGAGCTGGGCGCGCCGGTCCTGGAAATCGAAGGCCGGTTCCACCGGCGCCTCGTCCGGCCGCCCGCCTATTGAGGAGGACCGCGCGATGGCGGAACTCACCGTAAGCATTCGAAAGCTGCCGGGGGCGGAGGATCTGCCCCTGCCGTCGTACCAGTCCGAAGGCGCCGCGGCGATGGATCTTCACGCGGCGGTGTCCCGCGATCTCGTCGTCGAGCCCGGCGCGGTCGCGCGCGTCCCCTGCGGTTTCGCCGTGGCGGTTCCGCCCGGCTACGAGGCGCAGATCCGGCCGCGGTCGGGCTGGGCGGCCCGGCACGCGGTGACCGTGGCCAACGCGCCCGGGACGATCGATTCGGACTACCGCGGCGAAGTGCAGGTCCTGCTCATCAATCACGGCCCGGAGCCCTTCCGGGTGACGCGGGGCCTCCGGATCGCGCAGATGGTCGTGGTCCCCGTGCCGCGGGTCGTCTGGCGCGAGGTGGCGGAGCTTCCCCCGACCGGCCGCGGCGCGGGAGGATTCGGCCACACGGGCGGGTAGGACCGGCTATTTCACGAGATAAATCCGGTCCTCGCGGAGAGCCCACCGTATCCCGGCCGCCGACAGTCCGTCCAGACCCTCTCGAAACGTCCTGCCCCGGACGGGTGCCTCGCACTCCCACGCCGCCCGAGAGGGAAGGACGGTCAGGCGAAGCGCCCCTTCGATCGCCTCCACGAAGTCCCGAACCCGGAGGTCCGACCGACCGTCCAAGGCCCGTTCGAGACTGGAGAGACGGGCGTTGTGTTGCGCGCGGCGCGCCTCCTGCACCTGACGTTCCCGTACGGCCCGGTCGGCGGCCGTGACATGAACCCGGTCTTCGTCGAAGAAATATCCGAGACCGGCCTGGGTGCAAATCGAGTTCAGATGCTGCTCCAAGGTGCCCGAGGCCAGCGCCGTCACTTTCGGCGACGATGGCGCCTGTATCCCGGAGGGCGGCCTGTGCGTCCCGAGAATGGCGTCGAAATCCACTTCGAGGACGTTCCGGTCGGAGAAACCGGACTGTTGCATCAGGGCCTTCAGAAGCTCGTACCATCCGCCTTCGCGGAGAACCATCGTGACGTTCGTCGATCGCGCCTTTGCCTCCAACGGACTCCAAACACTCCTTCCGTCCCATCCTTCCGACAGCCGCCGCCGAATCTTGTCCAGTTCGTCCAGGGCTCTTTGGACGGAGCGAAGCTTGCGCATCCCTTCACCCACCTGGTCCTCCCGGCCGACGAAAAGAGACCCGTCCGGCAGGATGTCGTAACCTTTCTTCATCGGGGAAAGGAACAACGAAAAGAGACTCGCCGCCGGCATGTCTTTGACGTGGATATTGAAGACCCAGTCCGCCACGGATGGATCCGTGCGGAACGGGATGTTCATCCGCTCCGCGACGCCCGAAAGCGTCTTGATCACGGGAGCGGACTCAACCTGCAGCGTAACGCGCTCCTGATGGAGTCGCTGCCACGTGCGCTTCATCGCCTCCGTCCAATCCGCCGGAGGGATCTCCAGCGGATACGGTTTCCGGGGAGCCTGCGGCCTCGGCTCCGACGCAACACGTTCCTGCACCGCCGGCGCGGCCTCCGGACCTGTCTCCGGCCTTCCGGCCCGGACGGCTTGCGGCTCCTCCCGCTCCGGCTTCCGCCCTTCGACCGACGGGGTCCCTCTCCACCGGACGACGCTTGCGCCTCCGGTCAGAACCGCCAGAACGACGATCATCTTTACCGCACTCGATATCATGCCCGTCCTCCCGGCTTCGCGCGCCACCTTCTCCAGAAGCGTGGCCGGAGCCGCGACCTTCACGCTCTGCTCCAGGCCCGCCGCGACCGCCCACCCCATCCTGTTCCGCAGCTGCTCTTTGGCCCGTTCAATCCGTTTCCACACCGCCTGCTCGCTCATCCCCCGTTCCTCCGCGATCTCTCGGAGCGTCCGCCCCCCGTAGTAGTACTCCACCACGAAGACCCGGCTCAGGTCGTCCAGCTCTCCCAACCCTTCCTGCAAGGCTTCTCCCCAGTGCGTCTCCGCCCGTGCCGGCGCAACGGCAACGCCCCTGGCCGCCGCGGCCTCCCGCTCTCCCGCACGCCGTCGCCGGCGGCGCGCGTCCAGGGCCGCCCGAAAGGCCACCCGGTACAGCCATCCCCTCAGTCGATCCGCGTCCCGCACCGCTTCCAGATGCCGCAGGGCCTTCACGAACGCCTCCTGCGCCGCATCCTCCGCATCCTGGGGATGCCCCAGCACGCGGTAGCAAATGGAATAAACCGCATCCTGGCAGTCCGCCAACCGCCCTAAGAGGGCACGCTTCTCCGTCCGGTCGGGCTTCCAACCCGTTTCGGTCTGTCTTTCCATCCCTTCCTGAGAGACGTCTCCGAGAGCGCTCTTTTCAACCGCAAACGACACGCCGAGGGGCGATCGACCGCTTCCGGATCGGGCCGCGGCGCGGGAGGATTCGGCCCCACGGGCGCACAGGACCGGCTATTTCAGAAGGTAAATGCGATGGTTCCATAAAGCCCACCGGACCCCATCGACCGCCAGGGCGTCCAGCCGTTCGCGGTACGTCCGCCCGCCGGACCGCGCACCGCTCGCCCAGGCGTTCCGGGACGGCACGACCTCGAAGCCCAGACGCGCCGCCAACTGTTCCGCCAACTCCGACACCGTCCAGGGTCTCTCTTCCGGCACGTTCCCGTCCAGCGCGGCCAGCCGCCCGACGTACGACGCGCGGGTTCGCCCCCTCTGATTCCGCAGCGCTTCCGTCCAGGACGCAGGCCCGAACACGATCCGACGATCGCCATCCACCGCCCAGCTCACGCCGGCGGCCGTCGCCAGCCATGAAACATAATCCTCCAGCGTCCCTTCGCGTGCCGAAAGGGCGCCTTTCAACGGCGCGTCCCAGGTCAGCCCCTGCTCCTTGAGGCGGAACTCGTCGATTTCCACGTAGAGTTTTGAGCCCGAGGCTTGAAGCATCCGACGAAGCTGCACGACGGCCTCGAAAAGGTTCCGCGGGTCCGCAGGAAACACGAGGCGACGGGAGGAAAGTTCCAATTCCACCGGCACGGCCGGATCCGATCCGCTCCAGCCTTCGCGGAGCCGCCTGCCGACTTCCTCCAGTTCTTCCAGACGATCCCGAATCTTCCGCGCCCGTTGCAGCTCGGGATCCTCCCTTTTCCCTTTCGGCCCCACGCTGAGCGCGCCGTCCGGCTCCAAGCGGAAAGACAGTCCGTTGTCCGCCAGCATCCTTTCCAGGAGACGATCCCCCGGCTCGAAGCCCATGCGGCTGCCGATGCGGAACTGCACGCGCCCTCCCGCCACCCCCGGCTCCCCGCGGATGACGATCCCCAGCTCTCCCGAAAGGGCCGTCAGAAAGCTCAATAGATCGGAATCCCGGAACCGCCTGCACACCGCGAGAATCTTGGCGAAGGCCTCCCGCGACGTCAGCCGTTCCCAACAAGACCTCATCGCGGCGGTCCAGGACGGCGGGGGATGTTCGAGCGGATACGCAGGAGTCCCGGGGTCCGGGACGAGCGCGGCCAACGCGCACCAATCGTCATAGGTCATACAACGCAACGTCGGGGGATCTTCGAGCGGATCCGCGGGGACAGGAGCGCCGGGCCGTTGGGGGGCGCCCACGGCCTGGGCAGGGGACCCCGGGGGACGCCGAAGGAACGCCGCCGCCAGAATGCCGAGCGCCAGAAGTCCCACGAGGAGCACGCCCTTCATGGTTCATTCCCTCCGACTCGTCGCCGGGGATTAGACGAGCCCGGAGGGGGCCCGGTTCCCGGCGGCCTCACGGAGGGCTCAGGCGGGCGACGATCCCAACCAGTTCCGCCGCCAGGCGCTCGACCGCTTCCCGGCGCTTGGGATCGCGGAGGGCGCCTTCGGGCGTGAACGCTTCCGCCGCCTGCGGCACCGTCACCTGGTCGGGCAGAACGAGCACCTTGATGTTTCCCAGAATCGAACGCAGGGCCGCCAGGCCCCGGACGCCGCCCAGCGCTCCGGTCGAGGCCGACAGAAGCGCGGCGACTTTCCCCTGGAAACACGCCAGCGGCGGCTCCCCCGGCTGCGGCCGGGACACCCAGTCGATCGCGTTCTTGAGAACGCCGGAAACGGAGCTGTTGTACTCCGGCGAGGCGATCAGAAGCCCCCGATGCGCCCGGAACATCGCCCGCAGCCGGTGCGCGTTCTCGGGCAATCCTTCCCGCGCCTCGAGGTCCCCGTCGTAGAGCGGAAGCGGAAAGTCCCGCAGGTCGATCTCCGTGACTTCCCCGCCGGCCCGCCGTGCCGCCTCAACGGCCGGCCGGAGGAGCATCCGGTTGAACGACCCGGCGCGCGTGCTTCCGGCGAACGCGAGAATTTTCGGCGCGGCCACGCGATCACTCCCCGATCACCTTGACGAGGACGCGCTTGCGTCGGCGTCCGTCGAACTCGCCGTAGAAAATCTGCTCCCAGGGACCGAAATCCAGCCGGCCCTCCGTGATCGCCACGACGACCTCCCGTCCGAAGAGCTGCCTCTTGAGATGCGCGTCCGCGTTGTCCTCCCCCGTGTCGTTGTGGCGCCAGCGGGACGTGGGCGCGTACGGACAAAGCCCCTCCAGGAACTTCCGGAAGTCCTCATGCAGCCCCCGCTCGTCGTCGTTGATGAAGACGCTGGCGGTGATGTGCATGGCGTTGACGAGGACGAGCCCCTCCCGGACGCCGCTCTTGCGCACGGCCTCTTCGACCTGCGGGGTGATGTTGACGAACTCGACCCGCTCGCGCGTCTCGAACCAGAGATACTCCCGATAGGATTTCACCGGGCCTCCGGACCCGTTCCGCTCACCCAGGCTTTGCCGCCGCCGGCGTAGAACTCCTCTTTCCAGATGGGGGCGGTCTTCTTGAGCTCCTCGATGACGAACCGGCAGGCCTCGAACGCCTCCGCCCGGTGGGGGGCGGAAACCGCCACGATCACGCTCGCCTCGCCCACCTCCAGGCGCCCCACGCGGTGGACCACATGGATCTCGCCGACGGGCCACCGGCCGCGCGCCTCGCGGGCGATCCGGGCGAATTCCTTTTCGGCCATCTCGGAGAACGCGGTGTAGGACAGGCGCTCCACGCGACGCCCTTCGTGATGATCGCGCACCGTCCCGAGAAACACGGCCACCGCGCCGCAGTCCGGCCGCCGCACGGCGGCCCATGCCTCGTCCAGGGAAAGAGGATCCGTCGTGACCTTGAACATCAACCGCCTCCCACCGGCGGGATGAGACTGACGACGTCCCCCTCGCGCACCGGAGCATCGAGCTCGGCGTAGTCCGTATTGACGGCGTAGCGGACGGCCCGGTCGAGCCGAAGTCCGGGAAGCTTCCGCGCGACCGCGGCGGCGACGTCGGCGACCGTCGAGCCGTCTACGGAAACCTCCAGCTGCGAGAGGCCCGCCCGCTCCGCGAGCGGACCGAAAAGCCGGACCGTGAGCTTCATGGCGATCCGTGGTGAGCCCGCGCGCAGGCGCCCACGATCCCATACTCAACGCCGTGGGCGTTGAACAACGCGAGCATGTCTCTGAAGTCGGGCTGAGCTTCCATGCCGTTCTCTTCGCAGAAGCTCCACGGACGCGATCCGCTCCTGCGGAAAGCCGCTCAACCAGCAGGCCAGATCCTCCCGGACCGCCTCCGGATCCCCCAGCCGGCGCTTACGGACGATCTTTTCGATCACCGGGTCATCCTAACCCAATCCGCCGGAGGGAGTCAATTCGGCCTCCCCGAGGTCTCGGCGGCCTTGACCCCGCGGCGCGCCGAAGCATAGAATCATGCCTCGCCGAAACGGGAGGGAGGGGGGATTCGAACTCCCCCGGTTCGAACCTTTAAGGTAGGGAAGGGTGTTCGCGTGAAGTCGCTCCTGGCGCTTCCGGTGGCGGGCTCGGGCCACACCTTGGGTCTCGTCATCATGTACGTCTACTTCGCGGTGCTCGGGCTTCTCTGCCTCTACGGACTGCACCGCTACATCATGGTCTATCTCTACTACCGCCACGCGCGGCGCGCGCCCCGGATCACGAAGACGTTCGACTCCCTCCCCGCCGTGACCGTTCAGCTGCCGATCTACAACGAACTCTACGTCGCCGAGCGCCTCATCGACGCCGCCTGCGCGATCGACTATCCCCGCGACCGCCTTCAGATCCAGGTCCTGGACGACTCGACCGACGAGACCCGCGACGTCGCGCGCCGCAAAGTCGAGGAGTGGCGCGCCCGGGGCGTCGACATCGACTACATCCACCGGGCGGACCGGACGGGGTACAAGGCCGGCGCCCTCGACCACGGACTTAAGACCGCGCGGGGCGAATTCGTCGCCATCTTCGACGCGGACTTCGTCCCCAACGCGGACTTCCTCCACCGCACCGTGCACTACTTCACCGACCCCAAGGTCGGCTGCGTCCAGGCGCGCTGGGGACATCTCAACAAGGACTACTCGCTTCTGACGCGGCTCCAGTCCATTTTCCTCGACGGCCATTTCGTGATGGAGCACGCGGCGCGGAACCGTTCCGGCCGCTTCTTCAACTTCTCGGGCACGGCGGGCATCTGGAGAAAATCCGCCATCGACGACGCCGGGGGCTGGCAGCACGACACCCTTACCGAGGACCTCGACCTCAGCTTCCGCGCCCAGATCCGCGGCTGGAAGTTCGTCTTCGTGCCCGACGTCGTCACTCCCGCGGAACTCCCCGTCGAGATGAACGGCTTCAAGAGCCAGCAGCACCGATGGGTCAAGGGCTCCATCCAGACCTCGAAGAAGCTCCTCAAGGACGTCGTCCGCGCGCCCATCCCGCTGCACGTCAAGGCGGAAGGAATCCTCCACCTGACGGGGAACACCGCCTATCTCCTCACCCTCTTCCTCGCGCTCATCATGTTTCCCGTGACCTACTTCCGCCCGAAGCTCGAGATGCAGACGAGCGTCGTCCTGGAGCTCGTGGTCTTCGCTCTGGCGACCTTCTCCGTCTGCGTCTTCTACCTCTGCTCGCAGGCGGAGCTCTACGGGTGGCGGGGCGTTCTCGGCACGATCTTCTACACGCCGATGCTCCTCTGCGTGGGCATCGGCATGTGCCTCTCGAACGCGCGGGCCGTGATCGAGGGGTTCCTGACCCGCGGGGGCGAGTTCGTCCGGACGCCCAAGTACGCCATCCGCCGCGGCGGGGACACCTTCGTGGGCAAGAAATACAAGGTGTCCCTGAAGAAAGTCCTGCCGTTCCTGGAACTCCTCCTGGGGGCGGGCTTCGGCTGGGTGATTTACTACTCCTTCCGGCACGGGATGTACGGCGCGATCCCCTTCCAGGCGCTCTTCCTCGTCGGCTTCCTCTACGTGGCGCTCCTCTCCCTCTTCCAGGGGCGCCTGATGTCGCGCTGACGGACGCCGCCCTTGGCGCGCCCCGCCGGAGAACCTACAATCCCCGGGACATGAAGATCCTCCTCACCGGAGGCGCGGGCTTCATCGGCTCGCACCTTCTCGAGCGGCTCCTGGCGCGCGGCGACGACGTCGCGGTCCTCGACGACTTCAACGACTACTACGACCCCGCCGTCAAGCGCCGGAACCTTCCGGCGCGCGGCGGGTTCCGGCTCTACGAACGGGACATCCGCGACGCCGCCGACGTCGTCGCCGCCGAGCGCCCCGATGCGGTCGTGCATCTGGCGGCCCGGGCGGGCGTGCGCCCTTCCCTCGAAAACCCGGCGCTCTACGAATCCGTCAACGTCGGAGGCACGCTCGCGCTCCTTGAAGCCTGCCGCCGCGCGGGCGTCGGCCGCTTCCTCTTCGCCTCGAGCTCCTCCGTCTACGGCGACGCGCCCGTCCCCTTCCGCGAGGACTTCGAACCCCTCGAGCCCGTCTCCCCCTACGGAGTCACCAAGCTCCTCGGCGAACATTACGTGCGGATCTACGCGCGCCTCCACGGGATCCGCGCCACCTGCCTGCGCTTCTTCACGGTGTACGGCCCCCGCCAGCGGCCCGACATGGCCATCCCCAAGTTCACCGCCGCCCTCCTCCGGGGGGAGGAAATCCCCTTCTACGGCGACGGGTCCACGGAGCGCGACTACACGTACATCACCGACATCCTCCAGGGGATCCTCGCGGCGCTCGACCGCCCCGAGCCTTTCGAGGTCTACAATCTCGGAGAGTCCCGCACGGTGTCGCTGGCCCGTCTCGTCGAGCTTCTCGGAGAGCTGACCGGCCGCGTCCCCCGCCTGAGGCGCCTCCCCGAGCAGCCCGGGGACGCGCGGCGCACCTTCGCCTCGATCGAGAAAGCCCGCGCGCGGCTGGGATACGCCCCGCGCGTGCCCCTCGAAGAAGGCCTGCGGGAATTCGTGCGCTGGTACCGGGAACGGGCCTGACGGGCGCCCTCACAGCGTCGGCAGATACCGCTCCACCTCGAACTGCGTGACGTGGGTCCGGAAGTCGTTCCACTCGATCTTCTTGGACTCGATCAGATTCTGAAAGACGTGGTCGCCGAGGGTCCGCCGGAGAAGCTCGCTCGCCTCCGCGGCGTGAATCGCCTCGATCAGGCTTCCGGGAAGCTCCCGGATCCCCAGTTCCTTGCGCCGCTCGGCGGAAAGCGCGTAGACGTTCTCGTCCGAGGGCGGGGGACAGGCGTATCCTTTCTCCACCCCCTCCAGTCCCGCCGCCAGCATCGCCGCGAAGGCCAGATACGGGTTCGCCGCCGGGTCGGGCGCCCGGAACTCGACCCGCGTGGTCTTGCGCCCCAGGGGCACCCTCAGGAGATCCGCGCGGTTGCGCGTGGCCCAGGTGATGTAGACCGGCGCCTCGTGGCCGGGCACGAGACGCTTGTAGGAATTGACCGTGGGGTTGGTCACGAGCGCGATCTCCGGCGCGTGGGTCATGAGCCCGGCGATGAACCGCCGCGCCGTGTCCGACAGGCCGTGGCGGTCCCGGATCTCGTAAAAGGCGCTCTTGCCGCCTTTCTGGAGCGACTGATGAACGTGCATGCCGCTGCCGTTCTGGCCGTTGAGCGGCTTGGGCATGAACGTGGCGTAGACCCCGTGGCGCTGGGCCACGTACTTGACGAGATACCGCGCGGTGATCACGTGGTCCGCCTGCCGCAGCGCCTCCGCCTCCCGCAGGTCGATCTCCTGCTGTCCCACGGCCCCCTCGTGGTGGGCGAAGTCGGCCTCGATGCCCACCTGCTGAAACGCCTGCAGGGTGTCCCGCCGAAGCGCCAGCGCCGCCTCGCGCGGAATCGCGTCGAAGTAGCCGCCCCGGTCCACGGGCTCCGGCGCCTGCGGCGAACGGAAGACGAAGTACTCCAGCTCCGGCGCCACAAGGTAGGCGTAGCCCTGCCGGGCGGCCCGCTCCAGCGTCTTCTTGAGGACGAACCGCGGGTCCCCCTCGAAGGGCGCTCCGTCCACGGTCTTGATGTCGGCGATCATCCGGCCCACGCCCTGGGGGAGCACCGCGAACGTGGACGCGTCCGGCCAGGCCACCATGTCGCTTTCGTCCACGCGCGTGAAGCCCTCGATCGCCGAGCCGTCGAAGGGAACGCCCTCCTCGAAGGCGTGCGGGAGGCGCTCCACGGGGATCGTGATCGACTTCAGGTTCCCCAGGATGTCCGTGAACCAGACCTCGACCAGGGCCACGTTCTGCGCCTTGATCTCGGAAAAGACCGCATTGACGTCCTTGGGCATGGACACCTCATTTAAAAACAAAAAGGCGCCGCCCGCGCGGCGCCTTTGCCTCGACGTCCCAAGTCTACGTCCCCGCCCGCGGCCGAGTCAAGCCGCTCCTCCGGTCAGCGGCGGAACCGGATCGTCGCGCACGTCCCCCGCCGCGCGGGCGCGACCTCGAACGTCCCGCGCAGGTCGTCCTGCACCACGGAGCGCACGAGCTGCAACCCGAGATTCGCGCCGCCGGCCAGCGTGAACCCGGGCGGGAGCCCCACGCCGTCGTCCACCACGCTCACCGTCACCTCCGGTCCCCGCGCCTCCAGCCGCGCCTCGATCGTCCCTTCCCGCCGCCCGCGGAAGGCGTGCTTGAGGGCGTTGACGATGAGCTCGTTGGCCGCCAGCGCCAGCGACGCCGCCTTGTCCGCCGCCACGACCACGCTCGGGCCCGAGATCCGCGGCCGGATCGTCTGGCCCGGCATCATGAACGCCTGGACGTTGAGATCCAGCAGGCGCTCCAGGAGATCCCGCAGGTCCAGGCGCCGCGCGTCCTTCTGCGCCAGAAGGTCGTGCACCTGCACCATCCCCAGGATGCGCGTGATCGCGCCCCCGAGCGCCGTCTGGGCGGAAACCGAATCCTCGCGCCGCATCTGCAGACGCAGGATCGAGGCGATCACCTGGAGGTTGTTCTTGACGCGGTGGTGCAGCTCGCGGACGCCGTCCAGCCGGCGCGCCCTAGGACGCCGGGCCCGCGAGGATTTCCTTGGCGACTTCGACAAGCGTCCTCCGCGTATCCATGCTGCGCTTCTGCAGCAGACGGAAGGCCTCGCCCTCCTTGAGACCGTGGCGGTCCATGAGGAGCCCCTTGGCGCGGTCGATGATCTTGCGGGCTTCGAGCTTCCCCCGCGAGTCCGCCAGTTCCGCCTCCAGCGTCCGGCGCTCCTCGAAGCGCGCCGCCGCCAGCTCCAGGGCCGCCAGGAGCTCCGCCTCCTGGTACGGCTTCACCAGAAACATGAACGCCCCCGACGCGCGCGCCTTGGCGATCGTCTTGGCGTCCTTGTAGGCCGTCAGGATCACGCACGGGGCCGACTTGATCCGGGCCGCCGCCGCCAGCCCCCCCAGGCGGGGCATCTTGACGTCCAGGAGCACCACGTCCGGCTGGAGCGTCTCGGCGAGCGCCACCGCCTGGCGCCCGTCGGCGGCCTCCCCCACGACCTCGTGCCCCGCGGCCTCGAGGGTCTCCCGGAGATCCATCCGGATGATGGACTCGTCGTCGGCGATGAGAACCTTCACCCGGCCTATCTTAGCCCCGCCCCGCGGGCCGGGTCAAATCGCGCCCTTCCGCGCGCAGGCGGCCACGTTCCGGAGAAACACCCAGTGGCACACCGGCCCCACGCCTCCCGGCACGGGGGTGACCGCGGCGGCGGTCGCGAGCGCCTCCTCGAAGGCCACGTCGCCGACGATCCGGCCTCCCGGCCCCTCGTTGATCCCCACGTCCACCACGACCGCCCCCGGCTTGATCATGTCGCCACGCACGAGCCCCGCGCGGCCGGCCGCCGCGAAAAGAAGATCCGCCCGCCGCGTCTGGGCGCCCAGATCCGCCGTGGCCGTGTGGCAGATTGTCACGGTGGGAGCGTCCGCGCGGGACTGAAGAAGAAGAAGCGCGATCGCCTTGCCCACGAGCGCGCTCCGTCCCACGACGACCGCCTCCAGCCCGCGAAAGGACACGCGCGCCGCCCGCGCCAGCTCCACCGCCGCGCTCGCCGCGCACGGCGCCGGGGCGTGCCCGCCGAAGGCCAGGCGGCCCAGGTTTTCCGGATGAATCCCCTCCGCGTCCTTCTCCGGCGGAAGGGCCGCCATCACGGCCTGGACGTCCACGCCCGCCGGAAGCGGCGTGTGCACCGTGATCGCCGCCACGGACGGGTCGGCGCCCAGCTCCCGAACCAGGGCGACGACCTCGGCGGTCGAGATCCCCGCTCCGACCTCCCGCACGCCGTAGGCCACGCCCGCCTCCGCGCAGACCCTCTCCTGGGAACGCCGGTAGGCGCGCGCCGCCGGCGCGTCCGGCGCGTGGACGGCCGTCACGCGGGGCGGCCGCGGGAGCGCGCGAAGCGCGGCCAGGGCCTCCTCCCGGACCCGCGCGGCCGCGTCCGCCTTGAGGATGCGGGCCGTCACTCGCCCACCCCCACGAGGTTGCCGCGCTCGTCGATGTCCATCCGCTCCGCCGCGGGGGACGACGGGAGCCCCGGCATCGTCATGATGCTCCCGAGCAGGGCGGTGAG
>DATLZA010000173.1 GCA_035574235.1 Planctomycetota bacterium
TGCCTGAAGGACTGACGGATCCGCCGGGCCCCGCCACGTCCCGGAACGCCGGCCAGACGTAGTCCTCGAACAGAATCTTGGCCGTGGACGCCAGGGGCACGGCCAGGAGCATCCCCAGGAAGCCGAAAAGCTCTCCGAAGATGAAAAGCGAGAGAATGACGGCGACCGGGTGAAGGCCCGTCTCCTTCCCCAGAATCGTCGGCTGCAGGACCGTTCCCTCGAGCACCTGGACGGCCACGAAGAGCCCCGCCGTCAGGAAGAACGCGCGCCCGAATTCCCCCGTGTCGGCCAGGACGAAAAGGGACGTCGCGGCGAACCCCACGGCCACCCCGACGAACGGAACCAGGGCCAGGATCGCGTAGAGCGCTCCGAAGAGAAGCGCGAACTTCACGCCGATGAGAAGAAGCCCCAGGAAGACGATCAGGCCCTCGATCGCGCAGATGGTGATCTGCCCGCGGAAGAAGGCGGCGTTGGCGCGGTGAATTTTCCCGAGGGTTTCCAGCACCTTCTCGCGGTACGGCCCGGGAAGGGCGCGGGAAAAGCGCTCCCATCCCTCGTTCATCCGCAGGAGCGCGAAAAAGAGATAAACCGGCACCAGCACCACGAAGGAGACCACCGAGAGGAAGCCGCGCAGGCTTCCGGCGGCGAAGGAGATCACCGAGCCCAGAATCGATCCTCCCGCCCGCGCCAGTTCCGCTTCGTGCCCCTGGACCCGCCGGCGCACCTCTTCGAGGACCTGCTCCCAGTTCTCCCATCCGAACCAGCGCTCCAGGTAGGGCAGGAGCCGGTGAATCCGCGCGTCCTCGCCCGTGAAGGTGACCTGGACGAACTGGCGCCCTTCGGCGACCGCGCGGGGCACCGCCCACAGGAGCGCCAGCGCCGCCGCCCCCGCCAGAAGCACGTAGACCGCCGCGATCGAGACCGGGCGCGGCACCCGGCGGCGCTCCAGCGCGGTCACGAGCGGGTTGAGGATGTACGCCAGAAGGAGCGCGACGAGCAGGGGAAGGAACACCGCCCGCAGGGCGTAGATCAGAACCAAGGCGCCGATCGCCAGCAGGGCCAGGATCAGGGTTTTCCAGGGACGGGTCATCCCGAAATTCAATCACAAAGGAGGATCGGGTCGAAGAAATAACCGGGGGCGTCAGGGCTTCTCGGAGCCCCGCAGAGCCCGACAGCCGGCGTCGAACCGGAAGACCTCGCGGAAATCGAAGACGTCGTCGAAGTCTTCGCGGCAATCGTTCTCGGAACGGCTCATGAGCCCCGCGTCCACGAGGTTGAAGACGATGTTGCCGAAATCCCCGGTCGTCCGCACGCCCCAGACGTCGAAGACCATGAGCGCCAGGCCGCCGAACTGCTCCAGCGCCAGGTCGCGGATGCCCTCCAGGAGCTCGCGGCCCGTGACGTGACGCTTCTGGCCGATGCGCCGAACCGTGTAGTCGAGCGCCTCGTAGACGAACCGATAGGCCTGGACGTGGTAGCGTCCATCGCGGGCGGCCACCTCGGCCAGCCGCGCGTCAAAGCTGCGGGGCGTTGACATCGATTTTCTGGAAGAGAACCGGGCCCTTCCGGACCCGCGTCCCCATCCTAATATACTCGGGCGTTTTTGCAACCTCCAGCCGGAGCGGGACCGCGGAGAGGCCGAGCTGTTCGAGGATGCGGCCGGCGGTTCCCGGAATGAAGGGCGAAAGCAGCGTCGCCAGGATGCGCAGCGCCTCGGCGGACCGGTAGAGGACCCCCGCCACGGCGGCGGCGCGGCCCTGCTTGTGGAGGGACCACGGGGCGGTCGCGTCGATGTAGCCGTTGGCGGCCCCCACCGCCTCCCAGATTTCCGCGAGCGCCGTGTGGAACTCGAGGCGCTCCATGAGCGGCTCGACGCGGGCGGCCAGCCCTTCGAGCGTTCCGCGCAGCGCCGCGTCCTGCGGAAGGGCCTCGCCGCGCGTGGCGAACTCCCCTCCAAGGTACCGCTCGGTCATCGAAACCACGCGGTTGAGGAGGTTGCCGAGCTTGTCGGCCAGATCGTTGTTGGTCCGCTCCAGGAACTTGTCCCACGTGAAGTCGCCGTCCTGGCCGAAGGCAACCTCCCGCAGGAGGTAGTTCCGCAGGCTGTCGGGACCAAACCGGTCGGCCACCGCCGCCGGGTCGATCGCCGTCCCGAGCGTCTTGGACATCTTGTACCGCTCCGCCCCCTTGCGGATGTAGACGAACCCGTGGACGGCGAGCTTCCGGGGCGGCTCGATCCCGGCCGAAAGAAGCATCGCGGGCCAGATGATCGCGTGGAACCGCGTGATGTCCTTTCCGATCACGTGGCAGTCCGCCGGCCAGAGGCGCGCGAACCGCTCCGGATCGTCCGGAAACCCGGCCGCCGTGACGTAGTTGATGAGCGCGTCGAACCAGACGTACATCACCTGCTCCGGGTCGTCCGGGATGGGCACCCCCCACCGCGTGGACCGGCGGGAAATGGAGATGTCCTCGAGCCCCTGGTCGAGGACCGCCAGCATTTCGTTGGCCCGGAACGCCGGATCGATGAACCCGCCGCCCGCGATCAGCCGACGCACGGGCTCGGCATAGCGGGAGAGCCGGAAGAAGTAGTTTTCCTCCTCCACCTTCTCGAGCGGCGTCGAGGGATGGTTCGGGCAGCGGCCCTCGACGGTTTCGCTTTCCGTCTTGCGCGCCTCGCAGCCCACGCAGTAGAGGCCCCGGTAAAGCCCCTTGTAGACGTCGCCCCGGTCCCGCAGGCGCCGGAAGATCTCCCGGCAGGCGCGGGCGTGGGCGGGTTCGGTCGTGCGGATGAAGCGGTCGAACGAAAGGTCGAGCTTGGCCCACGTTTCCCGGAACTTCGCCTCCATCCGGTCGCAGTACTCGCGCGGATCCAGCCCCAGCTCCGCGGCCTTGCGCGCCACCTGCTGGCTGTGCTCGTCGTTTCCCATGAGGAAAAAGACGTCGTCGCCCCGCAGGCGCTTCCACCGGGCCAGCACGTCCGCCAGGATCTTCTCGTAGGACGTGCCCACGTGGGGCGTGCTGTTGACGTAGTCGATCGCGGTCGTCAGATAGTACTTGGCCATGGTCCTCACCCGGAGGTCGGTCCTCAGACCCTCAAAAGCGCGTCCTCCACGGTCAGGGGGACGTTGGCGTTGAGATCGATCAGGCGCGCGCGGTCGAGCAGCGTCTCGATCCGTTCGAGCAGATCATCCTCGTCGAGCCGGGCCGCGCGCTCGACGAACTCGGGGGAGGCCAGCCGCGGAGGCCGCCCCAGGCGCGCCTCGAGCGCATCCCGGAACGCCCGGGCCAGAAGCCCCAGATCCCGCCGGGCCGCGCGCCGCGCCTCCTCGGTGTCCCGGATCTTCGCCAGGCCCTCGACGATCGGGTTGAGTTCGCCCGAGAGCACCCGCTCCTGGATCTCCCGCGCCCGGGCGCGCACGGCGGCCAGCTCCCCCGCCAGCTCCCGCGCGGTCCCCACCGAGCCGTCCGCCAGAACGGCCAGGATCCGGGCGTCCTCCTCTCCGAGCCCGAGCGCGCCGCGGGCGTAACGGACGATCTCGTCCTCGGACAGGGGGAAAAAGAGAATCCGCTGGCAGCGCGACCGCACGGTCGGCAGAAGCCGCTCGGGGACGCTCGAAACCAGGATGAGGACGGTCCGCGGCGGAGGTTCTTCGAGCGTCTTCAGAAGCGCGTTCATCGCCTCCTCGGACATCCGGTCCGCCTCGTCGAAGATCACGGCGCGCGGGCGGTCCGCCGTGAGGCTGAGCTCGCGGATGACCTCCCGGACCTGCTCGATGAGGATCTCGTGGCGGCCCGGCGGCCGCGCGACGACGCGGGGTTCGGCTCCGAGCGCGCGGGCGAACGCTTCGGCGGCCGACCGCTTGCCGACCCCCTCGGGTCCCGAGAAAAGGTAGGCATGTGCCGGCCGCCCGCCCGCCGCCAGCGCGCGCAGCCGGGCGAGCGCCGCCGCGTTGCCCGCGATCGCGTCAAAGGACACGGTCCACCGCCTCCCGCAGGTCCCGGAAAACCTCCTCGACCGGCCGCGCGGCGTTCAGGACGCGGATCCGGCGGGGGTCCCGGCGCGCGATCCGGAGGAATCCCCGCCGAACCCGCTCCTGGTAGGCCAGGCCCTTGCGCTCCACCCGGTCCCCCGGGCCCGCGCGCCGCGCCCGCGCCGTCCTCGGCGGAAGGTCCAGCACCGCCACGAGGTCCGGCCGCTCGAACCGGGCGATCCGCTCGGCCAGCTCGAGCACGCCCTCCAGTCCCACGCCGCCGGCCGCGCCCTGGTAGGCCGCGGTGGAGTAGTAGTACCGGTCGCACACGACGTCGCGCCCGGCCTCGAGCGCCGGCCGGATCACCTCCTCCAGGAGCTGCGCCCGGCTGGCCATGTAGAGGAAAAGCTCGGTGAGCGGGGCCATCTCGGCGTGGCGCGCGTCCAGCAGCAGCCTCCGGATTTTCTCGCCCAGACGGGTGCCCCCCGGCTCGCGCGTCCGCACCACGCGGCGGCCGCGGCGCTCCAGGTGGCGCGCCAGGAGGGCCGCCAGCGTCGTCTTGCCCGAGCCGTCGATCCCTTCGACGACGATGAACCGGCCGCGCATCGGCGCCAGTATACGGCTCCCCGGGGGGAAGTCCAGCGTTGCCCGGAAGCCCCGGCGGCTCTATGATGAGGTCCATGACGACGATCCTGGCGGTGCGGCATCAGGGGGCCGTGGCGATCGGCGGCGACGGGCAGGTCACCCAGGGCGCCACCGTCGTCAAGCGCGACGCCCTCAAGATCCGGCGCCTTCACGAAGGGCGCGTGCTGGCCGGCTTCGCCGGCGGGACGGCCGATTCGATGGCGCTCCTCGAGAAGTACGAAGGAATGCTCAAGAAGTATCAGGGGAACGCCGCCAAGGCGGCCGTGGAGCTGGCCAAGGAATGGCGCACGGACCGGCTCCTGCGGCGGCTGGAATCGCTTCTTCTGGTGGCCGACCGGGAGCACACCCTGCTCATTTCGGGACAGGGGGACGTGATCGAGCCCGACGACGGGGTGGCCGGAATCGGCTCGGGCGCGCCGGCCGCCGTGGCCGCCGCCCGCGCCCTGGTCCGGCACGCGCCCCTCAAGGCCCGCGACATCGTCGTCGAGGCGCTCCAGATCGCCGCGGGGCTCTGCATCTACACGAACGACCGCATCCGCGTCGAGGAGCTCTGAAGGCGGATTCCGGAGTTTACCGTTGACGCCTCCGCGGGCCTGTATAGACTGCACGTGATGAGCGAGCGCGATCTGACTCCGGCCCGCATCGTGCGGGAACTCGACAAATACATCGTAGGACAGGAGGCCGCCAAGCGGGTGGTCGCGGTGGCCGTGCGCAACCGCTGGCGCCGCCAGCAGCTGCCGCCGGAGCTCCGGAACGAGTTCCACCCCAAGAACATCATGCTTATCGGACCGACGGGCGTGGGGAAAACCGAAATCGCCCGGAGGCTGGCCGCGCTGGTTGCGGCCCCGTTCGTCAAGGTGGAGGCCACCCGCTACACGGAAGTGGGCTACGTGGGCCGGGACGTCGAGTCGATCGTGCGGGATCTCGTCGAGGTGTCCATCAGCATGGTCAAGGCCGAGGAGCTCGCGCGCGTCCAGAAGAAGGCCGAGGCGCAGGCCGAGGAGCGGCTGCTCGATCTCCTTCTTCCGGGACGGCGCGAGGCCGGCGATCCCGAGGCGGCCGAGCGTTCGGCCGCGTCCCGCGAGAAGCTCCGGGAGCGGCTGCGCGAGGGATCCCTGGACGCCCGGGAGGTGGAAGTGACCGTCGAGGAACGCCAAACCCCCTTCATGCAGGTCTTCTCGCCGGGGGGCATGGAGGAAGTGGGGCTCGACGTCCCCGGCGCGCTCGGAAGCCTCTTTCCGCCCCGCCACGTCACGCGGCGGGTCAGCGTCGCGGAGGCCCGCAAGATTCTTTCCCAGCAGGAGGCCGAGAAGCTCATCGATCGCGACCGCGTCACCCGCGAGGGGCTCCGCCGGGCTCAGGAGCAGGGCATCATCTTCATCGACGAGATCGACAAGATCGTCGGCGCGGAGAAGACCCACGGGCCCGACGTTTCGCGCGAGGGCGTCCAGCGCGACCTCCTGCCGATCGTCGAAGGCGCCACCGTCAACACGCGCTACGGCGTCGTCAAGACGGACCACATCCTCTTCATCGCGGCGGGCGCGTTCAGCTTCTCGAAGCCCACGGACCTTATCCCGGAGCTCCAGGGGCGTTTTCCGCTGCGGGCGGAACTCAAGAGTCTCGGCCGGGAAGACTTCATCCGCATCCTCACGGAGCCGAAAAACGCCCTCCTCAAGCAGTACGCCGCGCTGCTCGAAACCGAGGGGGTCCACCTGGACTTTCAGAAGGACGCGATCGACGAGCTGGCCACGGTGGCCGCCCGCGTCAACGGAACGCTCCAGGACATCGGCGCGCGGAGGCTCCATACGGTGGTCGAACGGGTGCTGGACGAGATCTCGTTCACGGCGCCGGACATCGCCCCCGCCCGGATTTCGATCGACGCCCGGTACGTGCGGGAGCGCCTCCAGGGGATCCTCGAGGACGAAGATCTGCGCAAATACATCCTCTAGCGGAACGGGAAGGGCCGCGGCGGGGAGGGGCGGCCCGGTTCCGGAAGGGTCAGGCCCCATTCGGCGCGCCGGTGAGACACGGCGATCAGGAGTCCCGTCCAGAACATCAGACTCTCCATCGTTCGGATGGAGGTGAAGCTCGTGGCGCCCACCGCGTGGACGAGCATGGCGAAAAGGCCGATCAGGAATCCGGCGGCGTAGCCCCGCCCGAAGGTCCGCGGCGGAAGCGCGCCGTGGGCGGCCGCGGCCGCCCGGCCCAGGCGCACGAGAATCCACAGGAAGAAGCCCAGGCCCAGCAGGCCGGCGTCCACGAGGACGCGGATGTATTCGTTGTCCAGTTCGCCCAGGGGGGTCGATCCCACGCCGCGCCCCAGGAGGAAGTGCTCCGGTCCCATCCGGGTGAGCGCCGCATACCAGGCGTGGACCCGGGAGTCCCAGGACGCGGGACTGGAGCCCGAGACGACGCCCGCGATCGTCTGCGCGCGCTCCCACACCGAGCCGGGCGCCAGCGCCGGAAACATCACCAGAAGAAGGAGCAGCAGGGGCAGAAGTCTCCGGGCCTTCAGCACGGAGAAGGCCAGGACGCCCAGGAAGAGGGCCGCATACGAGGTGCGCGAATAGGTGAACAGAAGGCCCCACGCCAGCGGGGCCGCGGCCCCCAGCGCCAGGAGGCGCGACGGCCCGGCCGGCCCGTCAATGGCCAGGCCCAGGAGAACGGAGATCGTCAGGAGCAGGTAGCCCCCGTAGATCGTGGCCGTCTCGCCCGCCGGTCCGTGGACGCGCGCCACGCCGGTCCCGGCGATTTCTCCCGTGGTGCCCATCGTCAGGCTCGTCAGGGCCACCAGTGCCGCGAAGATGACGAGCGCCCGGAACTCCCCTTCCGTCCGGACGTTGTGGACGACGATCGCGAAGATCAGGAAGTATTCCACGTACTTGATCAGGATGAGGAGGGCGGCGCGGAAGGTCGTGGTCCCGGCCGCGATTCCCAGGAGCGAGGCCGCCACGAGGGTCAGAAAGTAGGCGGCGCAGGGTCCCCCCAGTCCCGTCGGAATCCAGGGCTCCCGGCGTTGCGCGGCCCGCGTGAGCCACGCCACCAGAAGGCCCGGGATGATGAAATCCTCGATGCGCAGATTGTTGAGTCCTCCCAGCGTCATTTCGGGGGACAGACCGATGCAGGCGAGGAGAAAGGAGAGCCCCAGGATGATGTCCACGAACGTGGCCACGTAGGCCAGCAGTCCCAGCACCGCCCCGAGCTGGATGAAACGGAGGTTCGGGGATCCCTCGGTCAGACCGTAGACGAGGTAGCCCAGCGTGGCCAGGCCGACGGCGACCGGCAGGATCTTCCCAAGCACCGGCGGGGACGCCGGGCGCACAGGACGCGCAAGCGCCATAGAGGTCCGGGAAAACACCGGCCTTCCTTATCAGGAACTATAGTTCATAAGGGACCGCTCCTGGAGCCGAATTGGGAAGAGCGGTGCCGTCCGGAGGCGTTCGCCCGCGGGACCCGCGATTCCGGCGCCGTTCCGGCGCGCCCGGTATTAATATCGTCCTCCCGGCGGATCGCCGATAACGGGATTAGGAGCTGCGATGGCGAGGGACAGGTCGGCGTACGGTCCGGGCCGCGTGCGGATCGGTCTCTTCGTGGCCGGTCTGGCCGCCTATTACGCTCTTTACGCGGCGGTTTTCGTCGACCGGATGAAGGATTATCTGCGGGACGTCGAGCGTCACTTCGCCTTCGCTTTTCCGATCGTGGGAATCCTGCGCCGGCTTCTGGGGGCGCCCTGAGGTGATGGGACTCGCCCTTTTTCCGCCGGTGCTCCTGGCGATCCTCAGCCTGGGAGACCGCGCGGCGTCCGCCCTGGGCCCGCCGCGTTCGCTGACCGAGCGCCTCGGGCTCGGGCTGGCCGCCGGGCTCGGGATTCTGATGGTTTCGTTTTTCCTCGTTGCGGCGGCCGGCCTGGCCTCGACCGTCTCGGCCGCCGCGCTTTGCGGAATGTTCCTGGCGCTTTCGGGGAGGAACGTGCGCCCTCTGGTTCTGCGCCTGGTCGGGGGGGTTCGGAGTCTCGAACGCCCCTATACCGCGGACGGCTGGGCGGCTCTCGGAGCGGCGGCCTTCGCGGCACTGGGAGGCCTTATGGCGCTGGCTCCTCCCACGGGCATGGATGCCGGAATCCTGCACTTCGCGCTGCCCAAGGTTCTTCTTCAGGAAGGACGACTGCCGTTGCGGGAGGACATGGCGACGCCCCGGTCGATCGGCTTCACGATGGTGTACGCCTTCGGCATGGCCCTGGGCGGCGAGATCCTGGCCAAGCTTCTCGGATACGCGTCCGGCGTGGCGGCGATCCTCCTGGGCGCGGCGGCGGGGGAGCGCGTTCGACCCGGAGCCGGCCCGTGGGCCGCGCTGGCCCTTGCCTCCACGCCCTTCGTTTCCGCGCACCTGGGCTACGAATACCTGGAGATGCCCGCTCTGGCCTTCACGCTGGCGGGGGCGCTGTGCCTGCTCCGTTACGCCGGAGGAGAAGGATCCGCGTGGGCCGTGGCGGCCGCCGCGGGCGCGGGCTTCGCGGTCCATGCCAAGTCGAGCGCCTTCGCCGCCGCGACGATCGTCCCGGTCGCCCTGGCCCTGGTCTGGCGCCGCCGGGATCCCCGCCGCTGGGCGATCCTGGCGGCCTGCGCCGCCGCCTTCGCGGCGACGGCCGGCCTCTGGGGGCTCTGGTGGAGTTTCGTCTACGTCCCCGCCCAGGGAGGGACGGCCGCCGCCTTCCTGCGCGACGAGGTTCTCTCCCGGCCGGGCGCCGCGGAACTCGCCCGGGCCGCCCTTCGAACCGTGGGCGTCCTGGCCACCGCGGGCGCCTATTGGAGCGAGTCCTGCGGACCGCTGATCGTGTCGGGCGCCGCCGGCGCGGTGCTCTTCCGAAAGCATGGGGCCTCCATCGCCTTCGTGCCGCTTCTGGTTCTGAGCGTCCTTGTTCACATCGCCGTTCTGGCGGCGGCGTCGCCCCTTCAGATCCTGGAGCCCTGGTTTCAGGGACGTTACGCCGCGCCGGCCGTCATCGGCTTCGGCGCTCCGACGGCCGGCGCCTTCATTCACTGGGCCCGCGCCCGCGGGGGACTCCTGGGCGGCGCCGTCACGGTTGCCGCCGTGGCCCTGGCGGCGCCCCTGCTGGGCGTCAAGGCGGCCCGGACCGCCGTCGCCCTCCCCGCCGCCGCCGGCCTGGAAAGCCGGTCCGCCTACCTTTCCCGGAAGGTCGAAAGCTTCGCCGCCTGCGCCTGGATCAACGGGCTGCCCCGTTCCGACGTTCGCGTCCTCTACATGGGCTACCGGCCGTACTACCTCGACCGGCCGTACATCCGGTGCCTGGACGGAACGTGGGCGCCCTTTTTCCGCGACATCCGGAGCCGCGAGGATTTTCTCCGGAAGCTTCGCTCCGAACGCGTCACGCACGTTCTTTTCGAGCGGCCGCGGCTGCCGCAGGCGGACTGGCTCGGCGATCCGCGGCGGTTCTTCGCTTCGCCGCCCTTCCGCGAGGTGGGGCGCTGGGATCACCCGGGGGGCCACTGGGTGCTCGTCTCCGAGTTCGAGCCATGACCGGCGGACGCGTGCTCATGGTGGCCTACCACTTCCCGCCGTCCGGCGCGGTGGCCGCTCACCGGGCGTCCAAGTTCGCCCGCTACCTTCCGGAATTCGGCTGGGAGCCCGTCGTCGTGGCGCGGCGTCCCGATCGGCGTCAGCCCCGGGATCCCAGTTTCGCCGGACGTCCCGCGGCGCGCGTGCGCCTGAATCCTCTGGAGCCGGCGCGGGTGCTGGGACTTCTGCCGCACTCCTGGATCGATCCGCTGCGCCGCTCTCTCTTCGTGCCCGACGAGGAACTCGGCTGGACGGCCGCGTTAGTCGCGCGCCTTCCGGCCCTCGTCGCGCGCTTCCGGCCGGACGTCCTCTGGGCGAATTCGGTCCCGACCGGTTCCCTCGTCGCCGTCGCGTGGATCGCGCGCCGCGTCCGCCTGCCCTGGGTGGCGGACTTCCACAACGAATGGACCCGCAACATGTATTACCGGCCTCCGACGCGGGTGCATGACGCGCTTCATCGCCGGCTGGAGCGCTTCGTCGTGGAGTCCGCGCGGCGGGTGGTGACGCTCAATCCCCTTCACACGGACGATCTGCGGCGCCGCTTCCCGGCGGCGCGGGTGGAGACGATCGAGAACGGCTTCGATCCGGGCGATTTCGAGATCGCCCCGCCCGCCCCCGGCCGCCGCCCTCTCGTCCTGACGTACGCGGGAGCCGTCTACGGCTACCAGAGTCCGGTCCCTTTTCTCCGGGCCCTGGCCCGTCTGGGACGGCGCGACGTCGAGGTGCGGATCGTGGGGGACCGCTTCGGGGGATTCGGCGGCGGGGAGTGGCCGTTTCCGGTCCGCACTTGGGGGCATCTGCCGCATCGCGAGCTCGGGCGTGTCTATTCGGAGAGCTCGGCCTTCTTTCTCTGCCTTGAGCCGCCGGCGGCGCGGCAGCTTCCGGCCAAGCTCTACGAATACCTGGGGGCGGGGCGGCCGATCTTCGCCATCGCGCCGCGCGGCGGAGCGGTGGAGGCGTGGCTGGGCCGGACGGGAGCGGGCGTGTGCGCGCCCGCGGAGGATCCCGATGCGTGGGCCCCGCGGCTGGCCGAGTTTCTCGAAGGGATCGACCGTTTCCGGCCGGTGGGGGGCGAGGAATTCCACCGTCGCGTTCAGGCGCAGCGGCTGGCCGCGATCCTGAACGAGGCGCGGGGGGGCGCATGACGACCGTGCCGGCCGACAAGGCGACCCTGATCCGGAACACGGCGTATGCGGCGGCCGCCCACGCCGTGGGGTTTCTCGTTCCTCTCCTTCTGACGCCGTACGTGGTGCGCCGCGTCGGGTGGGAGGCCTACGGCGTATGGGTGGCGCTTTCGGCGCTGGGCGCCTGGTTGAGCCGGTACGACGCGGGGTTGTGGGCGGCGGTGGCACGGGACGTCGCGGACCGGCGGGCGCGGGGGGATCAGGAGGGATTGCGCCGGGTGAGCGTGGCCTGGATCTTCTTCGATGGGGCCGCCGGCGCGGCCGTTGCGGGGTCCGCCGTCCTGTTCGGACCGACCCTCGTGCGCGCGGTCGTTCCGGCGGCGGATCCCCGGGGGGCGCAGACGCTCTTTCTCCTGGTGGCCGTCCAGGCCGCGCTCACGCCGCCGCTGCGTCATCTCATGCAGACGCTGCACGGCCTTCAGCGGCTGGATTGGGCGCAGGGAATGTCCGCCGTGATGACGCTTCTTTCGGCGGTAAGCCTGGTGGCTTTTCTCGAGAGCGGATGGGGGCTGACGGGAGTGGCGGTCAATGGTCTGGCCTTCACGGTTCTCCAGATCGGGGTGCTGGCGGTTCTGGCCCTGCGGGCGGGCTATCCCCTCGGGGGCGGCCCGCGGCTGTTTCGGCCGGCGGTTCTGAGGCGGCTCATCGGCTTCGGGTGGAAACTCGAGGCCGATCAGGCGATCCAGCAGGCGCTTCGGAGCGACCGGATCTTCCTGAGCGCGGCCGGCCTTCCGGCCGCCGGGGTGGCGCAGTATCAGGTGGGAGCGGCGGTCGCGGACCGGCTGGTCGCCTCCGTGGCGGTCCTGTCGTCGGCGGTGCTTCCGGCGGCGTCCGACTGGGCGGCGCGGGGCCGGCGGGACCGGCTGGTTCAGCTGCTCATGAAGGGAACCCGGTACCATGCGCTGGCGGCGTTCGGGCTGCTGGGCTTTGCGGCGCTCTTCGCGGAGGAGCTCCTGGTGCTCTGGCTGGGGGAGCGGCTTCCGGGGGCGGCGGAAGTTCTGCGGATTTTCGCATGGGGAGGGTTTGCGCAGGCGGCCGTCTGCTGCGCCCAGGCGCTGGGGCCGGCTCTGGGGCGCCCGGGGCTTTCGGCCCTCTCCAGCGCCGCGGGGCTGGCCGCCGCCGGCGCGCTTTACATCCTCTGGGGCCAACGCTATGATTACCGGGGCATGGCCTGGGCGGTGTCCGCCGGCCTGGTCCTGATTCAGGTCGTGTTCGTACTCGGGTTTCGCGGGGTGATGACCTTCAGCTGGAGAGAGTTCCTGGGGAACGCGCTTTTCAAGCCGGCGGCGCTCGCGCTGCCTCTGGGGGGCGTCTACGCCGTGTGGAGGCTGGCGGCGCCCCACCTGCCGGCGGTGGACACGCGGGCGGCGGCCGCGGCGGTGCTGGTCCCCGCGTTCCTGGCGGCGGTCGCGGCGTCGGCCGGGACGGCCCGTTTGCTGCGCCTCCTGGACGCGGACGACTGGAGTGCCCTTCGGTTTCTCGGACGCCGATTCACGCCATGAAAATCCTTTACCTTTCCGACATCCTCAACATCCACGACGAGCGGCTCCTGACGCAGTTTCGGGGCGCCGGGCACGACGTGACGTTGCTCACCTTCTTCCACCGCGCGCCGGAGCTGCCCAAGTTCGTCCGCGACCTCAAGGTCATTCATGAGCGGTACGCCACGTACCCGGACGGGGCCGGGGCGAGCCGCTGGCGGCTCATCCGGGCGGTCGAGTACCGCCGGGACGAAGCCCGCGCGTGCCTGAAAATCAAGGACGTCCTGCGGCAGAACCGGTTCGACGTGGTGTTCGCCAACTGGGCGCTCACGTCGGGCTACGTGGCGGCCCATGCGGGCGCGCGGCCGCTGGCGCTTTTCCCGTGGGGGTCGGACATCCTCGTCTGGCCGAAGCTTCACCGGGGCTTCGCGGAGCGCGCGGTGAAGGCCCTGCGCACGGCGGACCTCGTGGTCTGCAACTCGAAGACCGCCGCGGAGGAGGCCAAGCGTCTGGCGCGGCTGCGTCCCGACCGGGTCGAGGTTCTGCCGATCGAGCTGGACGCGGCGCGTTTCGAGCCGCGTCCGCGCAACGACGAGCTCCGGGCGCACTGGGGCCTGGGGGACAGGGCGGTGGTGCTCTCCACCCGCCCGCTCAAGGAGCTCTACGACCATCCCACGCTTCTGGCGGCCCTCGCCCGGCCCGGCATGGAGAAATTCGCCGCCGTTTTCGTGGGGGACGGCAATCTTCGCGCCGATCTCGAACGCAAGGCGCAGGATCTCAAGGTCGCCGACCGCGTCCGCTTCGTCGGCCTCGTGGAGAACGAGCGGATTCCGGAGTATCTGGCCGCGGCGGATCTCTACGTGACCTGTTCCCGCAGCGACAGCGCGTCGCTCGGATTGCTCGAGGCCATGGCGATGGCCATCCCCGTGGTCGCCAGCGACATTCCCGCCAACCGCGAGTGGGTGGCGCCCGGCCAGTCGGGATGGCTCTTTCCGGTGGGCGATTCGGAGGCGCTGGCCGGGGCGCTTTCGGCCGCGATGGCCGACGACAAGAACCGCCAGGAAGTGGCGCTCCGCGGCCGGGCGATCGCGCTGGCCCGGGCGGATTCCCGCAAGAACTTCCCGAAGCTCCTGGCGCGGATCGAGGCTCTGGCGCACGCCCCGCGGGTCCGGTCGTAGAATATCCGTAGGCCCGTCGCCCGGGCCGGGATGAAGATCCTCTACCTGACCTTCGACGATCTGACCGCTCCCTATGCGTGGACGGTGCACGTGCGCGCCGTCGTCAACGGCCTGGTGGCCCGGGGGCACGCGGTGCGGCTGGTCGCCCCGGGCGGCCGGGCGCCCGGCGTGAAGGCGCCGTGCGACCCGGTGGGGCCGGGGGCGTTTCATCACCTCGTCGGCTCGCTCGGAGCCTTCGTTCGGAGCGGCCGCGCGTTCGGCCCGGAGGTCGTCTACGTGCGGGGCGTTCATGCCACCGTGACGCCGGCCCTGGCGGCCCGGCGGCTCGGACGTCCCCTGGTCGTCGAGATCAACGGACTCCTCGAGGAAGAAGCTCCGTCCGGATGGCGCCGCGGGGCGGTTCGGGCGGCGCACCGGTTCACGTTGGCCCGCGCGGCGCGGGTGGTGACGGTCTCGCCGCTTCTTCGGGACGCGCTGGGGCGGCGCTACGGCGTGCCCGCGGAGCGGGTGGACGTGGTGCCCAACGGGGCCGATCTCGGGCTTTTCGCTCCCGGCGATCGGGACGCGGCGCGTCGCGCGCTGGGGTTGCCGGCGGATCGGCCGCTGGTCGTCTGTGTGGCGAGCTTCTATGCCCATCATGCGCGCGAGCTTCTCGTGGAAGCGTGCGCGCGGGCGGGGGCGCAGCTGGTTCTGGTCGGCGGGGAGCCGGACGCTCCGCCGGGGGTGATCGCCGCGGGGCGCGTTCCGCACGAGAGGGTGCCGGTCTTTCTCGCCGCCGCGGACGTCTGCGCCTACGTGTTGCGGGCGCCGCATCCGGAGTTCGGATTCTCGCCGCTCAAGGTCTACGAGTACATGGCGGCGGGACGCCCGGTGGCGGCGGCGACGGATCAGGAGGCGCTTCGGGAGTTCATCACCGGGGAGGGAGTGGGGCTGGCGGTGCCTCTGGACGCGGAGGCCCTGGCGGGCGCGCTCCGGCGGCTCCTGGGAGACGCCGCGCTCCGGGAGCGGCTGGGGCGCCGGGGCCGGGAGCGGGCGGAGTCGTTCTACAACTGGGATCGCGCGGCGGCGCAGGTGGAGGAGTCGCTGCGGCGGGCGTGCGGGCGTGGATGAACGGTTCGAAGGGGGGGGACTACCGGGACGGAGCTTTTCGAGAACGAGATCCCGAAAGGATCGCCCGCATTCGGGCGCATCCGAACTCCGCGACCGCCGCCAGCCGGGCGGCCCAGGAGAGGTCCGGCAGCGTCAGGAAGGACCGCGCTTCCCGCCAGAATCCTTCCGACCTCCCGCCGGCCCGCCGCGCGTGCCGCCGCGCGAGCGTGCGGAGCGCTTTCGACCGCAAGCCCTCCCACTCGGCCCCCTCGGCCGCAAAGCTCCGCAGCCCCAGGATGAGTTCCCTCGCGTGACGGCTTTCCGCAAGACGCTCCGTCGCGCTCTCCGGATGCACGCGATAGGCCGCCAGCGGAGATCTCACGCAGGCCACCTGAGATCCGCGCGCGAGGCGGAGGAAAAGCCCCCAGTCGAAGAAAAGGCCCGCCCCCTCGGGGACGCCCCCCGCCCCCTCCAGCGCCGCGCGCCGGATCAGGCAGGCCGCCCAGTGGGCCGGATTGAGCGCCTCGCCGAGACTCCGCCGGACGAACTCGTCGCCCTCCAGACGCTCGGGGAGATCCGGCACGAACCGGCCCGCCGGCCGGCCTTCCGCGTCCACGTAATCCACCCCTCCGAAGGCGAACGCCGTGCGCTCCCCGGCGGCGCCCAGAAGCCGCTCCAGGCAGGAGGGATAAAGAACGTCGTCGTGAGAGAGAAAAAGGACCCAGTCCCCGCGCGCCTCCGCCAGGCACGCCCGGAGGTTGGCCGCCAGCCCCACGTCCGAACGCTGCTCGAGGATCCGCAGGCGGGCGTCCCGGAACGAACGGACCGCCGCCAGCGTTCCGTCCTCCGAGGCGTTGTCGGAGAGGATGAGTTCCCACTCCCGGAGCGTCTGGGCCAGGACCGACGAGACGGACTCCCGCACGTACCGTTCGCCGTTGCGGACCGGAAGGCAGATGCTCACCCGCGGGGTCATTCCGGAGCGCCCTTCAAGATGGCCGTTTGGAAGGGAGTATACTCTTACAGGAGCGGCGCCGCGCGCGCCGATAGGAGACTCCGGATGGTCCGCGTGTCGCTGGTGATTCCGACGGTCGATCGCCCGGAGGCGCTCTATAACCTCCTGCGCCACCTGGAGCATCAGACGCGGCCGCCCGAGGAAATCGTCATCGTCGATCAGTCGGCCCGCGAGGACGCCCGCGTGGCGGCCTGGGCGGCCGGACGTCCGGGCGTGCGGTACGTCCGGATCGCGGAGCGGGGCCTTCCCAACGCCCGCAACGTGGGGATCCGGCGGTCCGGGGGGGACGTGGTTCTCTTCCTGGACGACGACGTCATTCCCGACCGGGATCTCGTGCGGTATCACGCTGAGGCGTACCGCGATCCGACCGTGGCCGGAGTGGGCGGCCGCGTCGTCGGGGGATACGATTTCGCCGGCGGTGCGGTCGGCGCGTTCCGTCCCCTGGGGGCGGCGGTCGTGAGGAACTTCGGCGCGGACCGGGCGGGCGAGGTGGACCATCTGCCGGGGGGCAACATGTCCTTCCGGCGCGGGGTCTTCGACCGCGTCGGGGGCTTCGACGTCGCCTTCGGCGGCGGCGCGATCGGCGAGGAGACGGACTTCTGCCTGCGCGCCCGCCGGGCCGGGTTCCGTCTGATTTTCGAACCCCGCGCGGCCGTGGAGCACCTGCACCTGTCCTCGGGAGGATGCCGGTCGGAACGCTTCGAGGACTGGCTCTACTGGCATGCGCACAACACGATGCTTTTCACGCTCCGCCACGGCCGGGCGCTGGGATGGGCGGCCTTCGTGGCGGGCCGGATCGTGCGGTTCGCGGGGTTCGCCCTGGAGCGCGGCTCGCCCGCGCTTCTGGTGACCGGGTTGCGCGGACTTCTGCGCGGAGTGGCGACGCATGTCCAGAGCGCCTGAGCGGGTGCTGGCCCTGCGGCTGGGCGGGATCGGCGAGGTGCTGGCGGTGACGCCCACGCTCCGCGGCATCCGCCGGGCCTATCCGAAGGCGCGGATCACCCTTCTGGCCGAGCGGCCGGCCGGGGAGGTCGCCCGGGGGGTCGTGGACGAGATCGTTTCGGCCGACGCCGCCTTCCGCGCCCGCGGCGGGCGGGCCCTTCTGGATCCCCGCGTTCTGGCGGACGCCGCCCGGCTGGCCGGCCGGCTCCTGGGGCGGTCGTTCGATCTCTTCCTCGACTTCCATCATCGGTTCGCCTGGAGGCACGGACTCAAGCCGCTTCTGGTGGCGATGCTCGCCCGGGCGTCCCGACGCGTCGGCTTCGGCCCCGGGGCGCTTTTGACCGATCCCGTGCCGGATCCGGACGACCGGCCGATGTACGAACGCAACCGCGCGTTTCTCGAGGCGCTGGGGCTTCCCGCGGAAGACCTCGAGCCCCGGCTCGACGTGGATCCGGCCGATCAGGAGTGGGTGGACGCGCTCCTGGCGGCGCTGGAGCTTCCGGCCGGACGGTTCATCGCGATCGCTCCCGGTTCTTCGCGTCCCGAGACCCGCTGGGGCGAGGAACGGTTTCGGCGCGCGGCGGAGCGGCTCGCGCAGCGGGGGCCGGTGGTCCTCGTCGGCGGTCCGGACGAGCGGGCGCTCTGCGCGGCGGCGGCCCCGCCGGGAGCCGTGAATCTCGCCGGGCGCACCACGGTGGGGAGGCTGGCGGCGCTGCTCCGCCGGGCGGCGATTCTCGTGGCCAACGACTCCGGTCCGGTCCACATGGCGTACGCCCTGGGGACGCCGGCGGTGGGCCTCTATCGACCCGGGGAAGTCCGCCGCTGGGGGGCCTATCCGGATCGGCGCCGCTTTCGGGCACTGGCGCGGGAAGGGCCGGGGGCGGAGCGGGGCGCGACCCTGCCCTGGATTTCCGTGGAGGAAGTCGTCGCGGCCGCCGAGGAGCTTCTGGATGCGAATCCTCCACGTTCATGATTTCTTCGCCCCGGGCAACAGCCGCTACGGGTTCGACGCGGCGCGCTTCCTGGCCGCCGTCGGCCACGAGATGCACGTCCTGGCCGCCGTGGGGCCCCGCGGGCCGGAGGATGGAGCGATCCTCGAGGGCGTTCGCTTTCACACGTACCCCTACCGTGAAGATCTCGAGGGGCTGGGCCGCCTGCGCTACGCGCTGGCGGCCAACGAGGAGCGCTTCGAGGAGCTCCAGGAACGCCATGACTTCGATCTCGTCCTGCTCAATCAGCCCGTGTGCGCCCAGGGCGTTCTCCGGGCGCCGGCTTCGGAATCGGTGGCCAAAGTGTACTGGTTCATCTCACCCTGGGCGGCCGAGTGGCGGGCCGAGCATCCGGATTCGGGCCCGGTGGCGCGCCTCTTTCAGGAAGGCTTCCGGCATCGTCTCGAAGACGTCGCGGTCCGCTCGTGCGATCGGGTTCTGGTCGAGAGCGATTTCATCCGGCAGGAGCTGCGGCGCCACCACCGGAAAGTGCCCGCGGAGAAGGTGGTGCTCGTTCCCGGCGCGGTGGACCTGGACCGCTTCCGCCCGCGGGGCACGCGGGAGGAGGCGCGCGCCCGGTTCGGGCTCGGGCCCGGGAAGGTCGTCCTGACCGTCCGCCGGCTCGTCGAACGGATGGGGATTGATCTTCTGATCGACGCGGCCGCGGAACTGCCGGGCGTCGAGCTTGTCATCGGCGGGGAAGGGCCCCAGCGGGCGGCGCTGGAGGAGCGGGCCGCGCGCCGGGGCGTCCGCGCCCGGTTCCTGGGATACGTCTCCGACGAGGATCTCCCCTGGCTCTACCGGGCGGCGGATCTTTTCGTCCTGCCGACCCGGGCGCTCGAAGGGTTCGGGCTCGTGGCCGTGGAGGCCATGGCGTGCGGAACCCCCGCGATGGGGACGCCGGTGGGGGCGATCCCGGAAGTCCTGAAGCCTCTCGGGCTGCTTTTCGAGGACGCGAGCGCCTCCGCGCTGGCCCGGGGGATTCGGAAGTTCCTGGCGGAAGCCGATCCCGCCCTGGGCGAACGGTGCCGTGCCTACGTGGCCGAGCGCTACGACTGGCGCCTCGTGGCGCCCGCGCTGGAACGGGCGCTCCTGGAGACCGTCCATGAACGTGCTCGTCACGGACGGGAATAGCCGGGTGGCCCTGGCCGTGGTCCGCGCCCTGGGCCGGGCGGGAGCGCACGTCCGGGTGGTCGAGCAGGAACGCTTCGCCCGGCGGACGCCGGCGGCGTTCCGGTCGCGCTTCGCGCGGGAGAGACGGGTGCTGCCGTCCCTGGGACCGGACGGCGCCTTCCTCCGCGCGCTGGCGGAGGCGGCCCGCGGCGCGGACGTGATCCTGCCGGTCTCGACCCACATGGTGCTCGCCCTGGCGGAGGCGCGCGCGGCGCTTCCGGCGCCGGTTCCCGTGGCGGCTCCGGAAACGCTCCGGCGGGCCAACGACAAGGCCGCGCTTCTCGACGTGGCCCGGCGCGCCGGAGTCCCCGTTCCGGAGAGCCACCTTCCGCGCTCGGAAGGCGAGCTCGACGAGGTGGCCGGCCGGATCCGCTGGCCCGCCGTGGTGAAACTCCGGGACGACGAGGGGACCTTTCTTTCGCCCGGAGAGCGGTACCGCATCGTCCGGACGCCGTCGGAGCTTCGCGACGCGTACCGGGCGCTTCACCGCCTGCGGCCGTTTCCGATCGTCCAGGAGCGCGTGGCCGGGGAAGGGTACGGCGTGGGGGCGCTGGCGCGGGACGGAGAGCTTCTGGCCGCGGTGGTGCACCGGAGGGTGCGCGAGTATCCGATCGAGGGCGGCCCGAGCGCCTTCTGCGAGAGCGTGCGCAACGTGCGGCTCGTCGAGGCGGCCCGGAGGATTCTGCGGGAGCTGGGCTGGACCGGCGTGGCCATGGTGGAATTTCGGGGCGGTCCGGACGATTTCCGGCTGCTCGAGGTCAATCCGCGCTTCTGGGGGGCGCTTCCTCTGGCCACGGCGGCGGGCGTCAACTTCCCGTGGCTTCTCTGCCGGATGGCGCTGGGGCGGGAGCTCGGACCCGCACCCATCTATGCGGAGGGGGTTCGCCTGCGGTTCTTGCCGATGGATCTGGCGGCGGCCTGGAGCGCGTTCCGGGCGGGCAACGGGCGGCGGCGGTACGTGTGGGGGTTCCTGAGAGATCTTCTGGATCCGCGCGTGAGGGACGGGATTTTCGAAGCCGGGGACTGGAGCGCTTCGATGGCCTGGTGGCTGAGCCGACGTCCATGAAACCGATCGAAAAGGCGGTGCGCGACGCGAACCGTCGCGTCTTCGACGCCAAGGATTTCGACGCGTACGACGCCAATCCCAGCATCTTCGAGCGGGCGCGGCAGGACGAGATCGAGCGGGTGCTGGCGGGGGAGGCGCGGCGGGAGCTTCTCCTGGACGTGGGGTGCGGCACGGGGAACGTGCTGCGCCTGGCGGAGCGGCACTACCGCCGGTGCGTGGGCGTGGATCTGAGCGCCCGGCTTCTGGCCGAGCTGCGCCGGCGCCGGCCGGCGCTGGGCCTGGCTTCGGCGGAGGCGGCGTTTCTGCCCTTCCGCGAAGGGACGTTCGACGTCGTCACGATGTACGCGCTCGTTCATCATCTGCTCGATCCGGCGCCGGCGTTCCGGGCGGCGTGGCGCGTCCTGCGGCCCGGCGGGCTGCTCTACCTGGACCACGATCCCAACTACTACTTCGGGCGGTTTCACCACATCTACTACCGGGTGCGGTACGCGCGGCGGCCGGGGTTCGGCTCCTGGGACGCGGAGCTTTCGGAATGGCACCACACGCGGACCGGGGGGCTCAACCCGGACGCGATCCGAACGGCCCTGGAGCGCGCGGGATTCCGGGAGGTGTCCGTGCGCTACCGGATCACCACGAATCCCGCGCTGCCGCTGGGGTTCCGGATCGTCCGGGCCGTGATGCGGGCGCTGGTCCGCGTCTATCCTTTCAAATCGCTCCACACGCACTTCTGGGTCCTGGCGCGCAAGTGAGGCGGGTGCGGCTTTTCCAGGTGATCACGCGCATGGCCCGGGGCGGGGCTCAGCGCGTGGTTCTCGAGCTCCTGTCGCGGCTGCCGCGCGGGGAGTTCGAGCCGGCGCTGGTCTGCGGCGCGGCCGACGGGGGACTTCTTCCGGAGGCGCGGGCGGCCGGGGTCGAGGTGATTCTGATTCCGGAACTCGTCCGGGAGGTGCGTCCTCGGGCGGATGCGGCGGCGGGGGCGCGGCTGGCGGCGCTTTTCCGGCGGCGCCGGCCGGACGTGGTGCACGCCCACACGTACAAGGCGGGGATGCTGGCGGGCGTCGCGGCGCGGTGGGCCGGAGTTCCGGCGGTGATCGTGAGTCCGCACGGTCACATTTTTGCGCCGGGGGCGCGCATCCCGGGAGTCCCGGCGGGCGGATGGAAGCTGCGGTTCCTGCGGTGGGCGACGTCCGCGGCGCAGGCCTGGGCGCATCGAGTCACGGCGCTCTCGGAGACCGACCGGAGCCAGCAGATCGCCCTCGGCCTGGGGGCGGCTTCGCGCTACGTGGTGGTTCCGAACGGGATCGACGTGGAGCGATACGCCGCGCCGCGGCCGCGCCTGTTTGCGGGCCGGCCGGTGGTGGGCGCCGTGGGCCGTTTCAGCCCTGAGAAGGGGCAGGGCGTGCTCCTCGAGGCGTTCGCGCGGGCGCGCGCGGCGCTTCCGGCCGCGCGGCTCGTTCTGGTCGGCTACGGGGAGGCGGAAGGAGAGCTGCGGGAAGCCGCGGCGCGGGCGGGGCTCGGGGAGACGGTGGTTTTCGCGGGGGAGCGGGACAGCGCCGAAGTGCTTTCTTCGTTCGATGTGTTCGTCCAGCCGTCGCTGTACGAGAGCCAGGGGCTGGCGATTCTGGAGGCCATGGCGGCGGGGTGTCCCGTGATCGCCACCGACGTGGGCGGGGTCCGGGACGTGGTGCGGGACGGCGAGACGGGGGTTCTCGTCCCGGCCGGCGACCCGGCGGCGCTGGCGGCGGCGATCGTGGGGCTGGCGGGGGCTCCCGAGCGGGCGGACGCGCTGGCGGCGCGGGCCCGCGCGTGGGTGCGCGAGCGGTTCTCGGTCGAACGCATGGTCGCCGCCTATGCGGACCTGTATCGGAATCTTCTGGGGTGGAGGCGGGCGTCGCCCGGG